>CAYNRB010000060.1:0-15332 GCA_964399475.1 uncultured Methylomarinum sp. | reverse complement strand
TGGTAGCCGTGATTTTACGGCTGGTCGCCTAATCAATTTTTAGCAAACTTCAGTTATCAACTAAATCAAAATTTAATAAAAAAATGAACTTTTTTCCAAAACTGATTATTTTGCATATTATAAATATTAGAGTAAGCTTAAATGTAAAATTACCTGACACTTTATGGCAGCATTTTGGCATCAATTTGTAAATATTTACTTGAAATCTATCGTAACCCTATGAAATAATTTATCTATTTTTTTAAATGCTAAAAAACAATCAGTGTAAAAAAAGTTGACAATAAATACATTGCTCGAGATTTAATTTCAGCAAGCCTTTGATATTGTTAGCAACTTAATGTGAGAATATGTTTGATTTCTTTACAAACCCTACCGATTTCGCATCAGCAATTAGATTCTGCTTACACTTGGTTATGCCAACAACGGCATCATTATCCTGCACAGGCAGATATCTGGTTTTTTAGACGTGACTGGAATAGTAACAAAGAAGCTTTATTAAAAGATCTTTGTGCTGGAGACTATGTATTTTCACCTTTGACTCGTCTTTATAAGTCCGACGGACAAATAATAAACCTCTGGTCTTCTCAGGATGCATTGGTGCTGAAGCTACTGTCACAACTGCTGTCCGTTGAACTAAAACTTTCACCTGTCTGTATGCATGTTAAAGGACACGGCGGCTTAAAGCGTTGTGTTGCAGCGGTTCAACAAAACCTGGATGCCTATCAATTTGTCTGTAAAACCGATGTAAAAAGTTTTTACGAATCAATCAATCAAGATATCCTGATAGAGCAGATCCATCAACACATAGAGAACAAAATACTCAAGAGCTATCTCTATCAAGTCATACACAGAACGGTAGAGTATGGCGGCAACCTTCAGGACATCAATCACGGCATATCCCGAGGATGCCCACTCAGTCCGATTTTAGGTGCATTGTATTTAAAAGCTTTGGATGATGCCTTTAGCCACCAACCTCAGCTCCATTATGTCAGATACATGGATGACATATTGATTATGACAAAAACCCGCTGGCAGAACCGTCGTGCTGTAAAGTTATTAAATCAATGGTTTAATGCGCTCAAGGTTGAACAGCACCCCGATAAAACCTTTATAGGAAGGATAGACAAAGGATTTGATTTTCTAGGTTACCATTTTTCCAGAAACCCCTTGCAACTTGCAGAGATTACTGTCAAAAAACACCTAGAACGTATGCACCGGCTTTATGAGCAACAGAAAATAAAAAAAGCCACCTCAGATGAGATGGCTTTGGTTCTGGGTGACTATCTTAAGTGTTGGCAGTGTTGGTGTAGCTCGGGATTGAGGGATGTTACACTGGCTCAGGATTACCCTTACGAGAAAATCGAATTAGCCCGAGACTGCCTATAACTATAAGCCATATGACAGGGGGGGTGGGGATGGCGGTAGGTGAGTTGGGCTGTATTCGGACCAACAGGCTCGCAACGTCCGGTGCGCTCGTGGACTGTTCCCTGGCATTGAGAACTAAAGGGCCAATGCTAGGGCGGAACGGATCGATCGGTATTATCCCGACGCTAGCAAGGGACAGACCGCCTACGGAGAAATTGTTCGGCGATGTTGGGTCGGTACAGGTTCTAGTAGAAGTAAATATGCGTCCGATGCAAGAAACCGGCGTTGGGGAGGGTCGATTGATGCATTTGTCGTTGCCGCCGAAGATATAGCGGCTATCAAGAAGGACAGTAGTGTGTATCTCGGTAGATCCGAACGGACTGACGATTGACGTGCTTGTGGAAGTGAAACCGAAGTTCTGGATGAACCAGTTAGCTCCGGGTAAAATTGGCCGCGGAGTTGCCGAAAAAGGGCGAACGGATGGAGAGTATCAGCGTGGCGACCTCGGATAGTGAGGCGTACCGATAGCCCGAGAAAGCGGGGTCTTGCGTGACTTCGCTGTAAGACATTCCGAGTGTTTGATCTAGCGATAGCCAATCGAGCCCTTGGAGGTCGGCTCCCGAAGAGCCCGCGTTCGATTGGTTGATAATCGCGGCTCCTGCATCGTTTGTGAGAATCAGGATTGGGAGTAACAGTATTACGAAGTATATATAGTGAAGCTTCATGATGTTGTGCCTGCGTTTTTATAAGTAGATTAAAAAGATAGCGATTATCGCGCCATGTTAGGTGAACGAATACGAGCGCGTGTGAATGCCGAACCCGCGTCTAAGCGAGACGGGGTATGATGAGCGGTTACATACGTTTATACTTTAAGTTGTAGTGAATGTTAGCTGTCGCATGAGCTCGACGGGCTCTATAATATGACTCCGTTTCATCCGTTTAGAATTTTAACCTAACAGAGAACATGCATGTCACAACGTAATTTATAAATACCCATCAGGCAAAAATTGGATTAATGAGATCTGAGCGAGATGAGCGAGACGGGGTATGTTACCCCGTTTCATACGTTTAGAATTTAAGCTGTATTGCATACTCGCTGTCACGGCGTGATTTATAAATACCCATCCGACGAAAATAGGATTAATGAGTAATAGCAATGAGCCTGGATGCAGCGAAGGGGAATCCAGGTCGTAAAAATGGATTTATATCAAATCCTCGATTCCGCTTCGTTACATCGAGGCTACATTTATTTAAAAGCCGAAAAATGAACTCGTAAGGCGGAAGTCGCTATCACTTATCTGCTTTACTAATAAAATGCAACCTATTTCGCCTTACGAATTTTAATTTTCGCCAGACTATTGTGTTGGGTTTTAATTTTTCTTAAATCATTAGAAACATAAACGGTAGAGACGGGGTGGATACCCCGTCTCGCTTATTATGTTCAAGCGATTTGTTCACGGATTGTGACTATTTGTAGATAGTGCTATAGTTCACTTTGAGTGAACACTAGCAAGGTAGTTATGCACGTAATCTCAAGAAAACCATTCAATGATGCTGCAAAACTTTATCCAAATGATAGAGTAGCAATTGAAACAACCTATAAGTTACTTAGGAATGGTACTTTCAGTAACCCTAACGAACTAAAGTCTATTTTCCCCAGTTTGGATAACTTCAAATATAAAGACAAGTGGTGGGTAATAAATATAGGTGGAAATAATTTACGCTTAATTGCTTTCATTGAGTTTCGTGATAATCGCATGTATGTGAGACACATAACAACACATACAGAATATGATAAATTGTGTGACAAATATGCAAAGGAGTCAAAAAGATGAACTTCTTAGAAGTTAAAAAACAGGCAAATGCTTTATTTTCTAATGCAAGTTTTCTCGTCCATATTCGAAATGAGGAAGAATATGAGTTATCCCTATCATTAATGGATGAACTGATTGAAGAATATACTGCATACAAAGAACTTATTGAAATTCTTTCAAGTTCAATTGAAGAGTGGGAGAACTTATCGACAGAATTTACAGAGTTTAATAGCCGAATAAAACAGGTTGATAGTGGTGTTGCAGTTTTACGAACACTCATGGAGCAATATAAATTGAAAACAAATGATTTCAATGATGAAATTGGTGGTAAGAGTATGGTTTCTATGATTTTGAGTGGTTCTCGTAAGCTATCAAGGGGTCATATACAGGCTCTTTCAAATCGCTTTCATATAAGTCCTTCGCTATTTTTTGAACAAGCATAACGAACTAGGAGACTGTCCGAGAATAGAAAACCTATTGCGGAAAACCCATTTTGGCCATTTTTTCCGATCATTTTCGTAAAATAGCGCATCTATTCGCCTCAAATGACTTGAGCGAGACGGGGTATGTTACCCCGTTTCATACGTTTAGAATTTAAGATGTATTGCATGCTCGCTGTCACGGCGTGATTTATAAATACCCATCAGACGAAAATAGGATTAATGAGTAATAGCAAGTAGCCTGGATGCAGCGAAGGGGAATCCAGGTCGTAAAAATGGATTTATATCAAATCCTCGATTCCACTTCGTTACATCGAGGCTACATTTATTTATAAACGGAAAGATGAACTCGTAAGGCGGAAGTCGCTATCACTTTTCTGCTTTACTAATAAAATTCAACCTATTTCGCCTTACGAATTTTAATTATCACCAGACTATTGTGTGTTGGGTTTCAATTTTTCTTATATCATTAGAAACATAAACGGTAGAGACGGGGTAAACATCCAGTTTCTTCAAGGATGCTTGTCCAAATGGATTGAGTGGGTGGTTTAGGGGGTAAGCTGCTTTTGTGCACTAATGGCCTCGTCAAGGTGACGCTGTACTTCATCTAGCGTGGGGTTTAATTCGACGGCCTGCTTTAGAATGCTAATACTGTCTTCGTGGTGCCCACTAAGGAATAATATATATCCATACGTATCAGCTACATATGCTGATAGCGGCGCTAATTTATAGGCACGCTCTGCTAATGATAATGCGCGAGGATCGTTTAATGCGCTATAAGCCCATGCGAGGTTATTCAATACAATTACATTTTCTTTTTGCTGTGTCAGTAAAGCTTCATACAGAGGGACGGCGCGTGTGTGTTGTTTTGCATTTTGATAGGCTACAGCCAGTCTGTATTGGATAGCGGGATTGTTTTTGTGTTTTGCTAGTTCTTTTTCTAACAGCGTTACCGCTGCTTTAAAATCCTGTTGTTTTTCCATTGCGCCTAGTAAGGCATCCAATATGGTAATATCCTGTGTGATTTTGTAGGCAGCCTGATAATGTTTTATGGCCTTTTTATAGTGTTTTTCTGCTAGATAGACATCGGCCTTTAATATTTTTCCGAGTGCTTGTGCTGGATTTGAGGCTTCCACTTGTGTTGCAACGGCTAAGGCCTTTTGATATTGTTTCTGCTTAATTAAAACCGCTGTTTTATAGCTTAATACTAGATTAGGGTTTTCAAGATTAAGGGCAGCCTGATCTAGTAACTTCAATGTTTCGCTTTCTTTTCCTGTTTGTATACTTAATAATCTAGCCAGTGAAAACAAATGCTTTGCATCCTTTGGCTGATGTGTAATCATTTCTCGCAAGGTTTTTTCTGCACCGCTATCATCCTTGTTAATCAATTGTGCTTCGGCCAATACGGCAAGTGCAGCAACATTGCCTTTATTTCTATCGACTAGATCATCCGCTAATTCGATGAGTTTTTCGGGGTGTTTTTGGCTGATATAAACCTTCCCCAATAATTGCAGAATGAAAAGATCAGCGCCTAAACTTTCCTTAACCTGGGTACGGGCTTCAAGCAAGAGTGTTTCAACGGCATTAATTCCTTTTTGTTGCATTGCAATGTCGGCTAATATTTCATAGGCTTTGACTTCATATGGGTTTCTGCCTAGTGCTTTTTTAGCAAATTCTTTGGCTAGCTCGATTTGTTTGTTATTCAGTGCTAATTTTGCCAGTCCAAGATATGCCTGACTGTTTCTTGTATTTAGGGTAATAGCTTTTTGAAAACTTTGTTCCGCACCTGAAGTGTCTTCGTTAATTATCTGTAATAATGCTTTAAGATTGTAATAAATTGATTGATTGGGGTCTTGCTGTATTAATGAAGTAATTTTTGCCTGCGCATTTTCATATTTTTTTTGAGCGATCAAATTAATCACGCTCTTATAACTGTTTTTCACATGCTCTATCATTTGCATATTGAAAGATTCTGGCGTGTCGAGAGCAAACAGATCTTCACTGATGGGTTGAAATTCACTTTCTGATTTTTTAATTTCAAAGGTTGCTGACTGTGCAGGGAAATTGATCAATAAAGAGAAAAATAGAATGATGAAATTTGAATAGGGTATTTTGTTTAGTCGATAAAAATTCATGTGCTTCCCGTTTATTGTATTTTTAACCTGACTTGGAACGCTAAAAATACGAAATGTGATGATTGTTTGATTAAAGATGATTTCTATTTCTATAGTAAGGGTTTCTTTAGAAAAAATTAAAAAAAGGTGAAACCAATAGTTAATAATTCAAAATCAATATTTAACATAATTAGTTTAAAAAAACTATTACTTAATTAAAAAAATTAAAACCTATTGATATTATTCGTAAAAATGGTGCGGCCGAGACGATTCGAAAATGATGCAATATAACCACTTGATTTACAACCAAAGAATAAAGGTTTCAGGGTTATTATGTAGTACTTTCATATTACAAAATAGCATATTTGTATTGAAAATAAAATTTGAATTTTTCTTAAGAGTTATATGCATAACATTTGTTAAAGATTTCTGTATTTCAGCAAGTTATAATTAAGTAACATATGATATGCGAAATTTAGGAAGCACATCAATTAACCACATTTCTATTCCTAACTTTGTGTTATACAAACCATCTAACATCTAATATGTCTCGAGAATATTTATATTTAATGTTGGGATTATGCTTAATTTTATTAAGCATTTTTTTCCTGATAAAAAAACCACAAACTAGTCCTGATCGAATCATCACCTACAAAACAATTGATGATATCTCCCTCAAATTACATATATTTGATGCGAAATCTCGACAAACCTCAAACACTGCTCCTGCTCTGTTATTATTCCATGGAGGTGCCTGGCAGTATGGGAGTCCATTAGCTTTTTACAAACAGTGTGAATATTTTTCTAGTATGGGGTTAACTTGTATCAGTGTCCAATATCGCATTGAAGCCATACATGACACTGATCCTCGGGCAGCTATTCAAGATGCAAGAGCTGCATTAGGCTATGTTCAGAAACATGCCGAAACACTAAGAATAAATGTAAATCATATTGCAGTAGGCGGAGGCTCCGCTGGTGGACATCTTGCTGCCATACTGGGAATCCCTATTCCGCTACCAGATGAAGAAATATATAACAGACCTAATGCTCTGATTCTATATAACCCAATGCTAGATCTTTCTCCAGGACATCCTGACCATCACTTAGTTAGCAGCTTCTGGGATGATGTATCTCCATTGCAGCATATTGATGAAAAAACACCTGATACCTTGATTATGGTTGGAACAGAAGATACTGAAGTTCCAGTATTAACTGTGAAGAAGTTCTGCACTACAATGGAATCTTTAGGGGGAAATTGTAAACTTGAATTGTTTGAAGGAGCTAGGCACGGCTTTTTTAATTTCAGCAAAAAAAATCCTGGCTATTTTAATGCAACTAATAAACAGGTTGTACATTTTCTTAGACAGAGAGGATTTTTTGATGGTTCGCTTGAAGGTAATACGGAGAAATAACAGTCTATTTATCGACTGCTCAAATAATTGCAATGCCTAATCAATTTTCTATAATTTGTTCCACTGATTTTTAACTCCATTCTCGGTGTGGAGCACCTTCATAATTTATTCTATTACAACGTAGTGGAAGTCAAATAACCACCGGCTGAAGACCGGTGGCTTGGTGTAGACACTGTAAGTGTTCTTTCCGCCTAAAGTGCGGCTTCAAGCCATTCGCCACAAGGCGACTAAACTCATGACTTTAAGTCATTCTTCTATATGAAAGGTATCATCCCCTTCAATGTGATTATCAATATAAGACTTAATCATTTCATCCGTTACGTTACCTGTTCCACATGCAAAATATCTTCTAGCCCACATTCTTTGCCCCCAATACTCCTTTCTTAGTAAAGGGAACTCTCTTTGTAGCTTATATGAACTTTTTCCTTTAACTTTTTGGACTAATTTACTTTCACTTATTTGAGGGGGTTTTGACACCAAAATATGGACATGATCGCTAGAAACTACACCTGATATAATTTCAACTTTCATATCTGAACATATTTGCCTAATAAGCTCTCGCAACCTTTGAGCCAAGTCTTTTGTCAGCACTTTCTTTCGATACTTCGTACACCATACTATATGTACGTGAAGTCGAAAAACTGAGTGACTGCCTTTTCTATATTCTGCCATTTTCTCAGTATACAGTGGGAGGCTAAAAGCAGCCAGCTGAAGCTGGGGGTTTTAACCCACCCATGGAGAGACAATAAATCACCTTCTGGTTTACTGCTGGCATCTACATTACAGGTAAGAATTCCAATGGAAAAGCAAAGAGAGAGGTAATGGTAATGCTCTCGACTGGATAAACCTTGATCTGCTATCAATCCAGAAGCAACCGCACCTATGTTCATATGCATACGCCACCGTCCAGTCAATAAAGTTTTTTCGGTAGAAAAAGCCAGTTTAATGAATTCACCATCGGCATAGCCTAGTTGATTTGCAAGCTTCATTATGGGTGCAATACGTTCATTGGTTGGAACAACTGGACGACCATATCCATAAATAGTTCTGTATGATTTCAGTTCTGATTTTACAATTTTCTCTAAAGAGCTTCCTGATTCTAATTTATTTTTAGTACGGTACAAAAAATCAATAGATCGAATATTAGGCAGCCCTCCATATATAGATGCTATAGACACTGCAATGCCTGCACTTACATCGACCGAAATTTGACAATGCGGTTTGTGCAGAAATCACCAACATTGGAGATTGATTTTCGTAAGCAGAAGCCACGTCTATAATTAGATTAGTTGTTCCAGGGGCAGGGGCAGGGGCAGGGGCAGTGGTAGAGTAACACACACCAATTTTGCCTGTTTCATGGTGCCGTTATGGATCGAAGGCCATGTCGGCGTTCACTACGAGCTAATGCATTATAAAAAGGTTCAATAGCACCACCAGGAACCCCGAATACAAATTCTACATCTAGCTGCTCCAGATAGTCGACAAGTAAATCTCCTGCTTCTGGCAGGCACTAGCTCTTTGTTGATTTGTTTGTGGTTAGCTAACATTATTACAATACTATGTTTATTGAAAGGAAGCGCTAAGCGCCAAAGTGAAATAATAAGTTCGTTATACTTTTCGCACGATTACGGTTATGAAATTCTATCGGTCGACTTTTCCTACAAGGTGTAATAAGGAGTGAGGATTTAATAACTTCCGGACTTTGACTTGTCTTTTGCCTACACAGAAGCGCCAATAAAACAGTTGCGTAGCTTGCTATGCGCCTGTTTTATTGACACTCCTGTGAAGTCAAAATCCCACACTAAACTCCGGTAACTTATTAAATCCTCAGTCCTAAACAGAACTTTTCCGACTAGATAGGTTGCTGCAACAGTTAGATATTTGCTATAGACACATTTAGCAACTAGTACAGTACCTATCATGTTAACGAAAAAAAACATTCTGAATTCAGCAACTAAAATTGTGCTAAGGATAGAATCACTAGTTTTTAGAAATAACTGGCAGAAAATCAATAGCATGACTGTATTTTATTTGTCCGGTCACCGTTGCGTGAATTTATACAAGTTGGTTTTTGTCGCTAGAAAAGCGCAGCAGTAACCGCGCAAAATATAAAGACTCTAACTGCTTTGTTGATCAACGAAGAGAATACAGATGGAAAAACTTCGACAACTGTTTCTGCATAATTTCACTAACATCTATCAAGTTTAGATGTTAATCGAAAAAAGTTTTTTGGCTGTACAATTAATTTTTATTTATTTTTCAAATTCATTGAAGAATGTATTCATTATCATTTAGCAGTAAGGTAACTCGCAATAAATAAACTACCCATATTGGGCAGGATTTTTGTTTGTCTTTAATCGTATTTAAATAGGCGCATAACAAGCTACCTAGTTGTTGCCACAACACAGAAGAAAGACAACAAGATTAAGAAAAGCTTTAGCGATTCATATGCTTTAGGAGTGAGGATTTAATAATATCCGAAAGTTTGGCGCAGGATTTTTGTCCGTCTTCTGTGTTGTAGAAATGGGCGCATAGCAGGCTACGTAACTATTTCTACAACACAGAAGACGGACAAAAAAACAAGTCAAGATTCGGATATTATTAAATCCTCGCTCCTTAGTGCCAGTCAGTTGTTGAAGTTATTTCTGCACAGTCTTTAAATATAAACAAATAATGTATCCACTATAAATTATAGGCAAGTTAAAAAAATTAAGAGGACAAGGGTGGGCAGTCTTTTTTGCCCACCAACTGGCGAACGCTATGGTGGGAAAAATAAACTGGCTCACCCTACAAAACCCTATCAAATTCACCCTGTAACAAATAGCAGATACCAAATAATCTTGACATCAATAATCACTATTATGATAAATTCCAGTCAAATAACTGATATTACCTTGATTGAGTTCCTGAGTTAGCCTACTCTTTAAGGTATAGCTATTTAATTTTTAAAGAGGCAGTAGCAAATAATAGCTCAGTTTGTCACGCAGGAATCTGGTTTAACTTAAAATCGACATGCGTGAAGCAATCTAGGTAATTGTTGCTACCTCCTCCAAAAAATCATTTTAACGAAGGACAACCCATGATTACAGAAGGTGTAGTAGAACTTTCTCGCTGGCAATTTGCAATCACTTCCTTATACCATTTTCTTTTTGTACCTTTAACCATTGGCTTATCATTTTTATTGGCCATAATGGAGTCAACTTATCTGATGACAGGGCGAGAAGTTTATAAGGATATGACCCAGTTCTGGGGGAAATTATTTGGTATTAACTTTGCCTTAGGTGTTACCACAGGCTTGACCCTGGAATTCCAGCTCGGTATGAATTGGTCCTATTTCTCTCATTATGTGGGTGATGTATTCGGAGCACCTTTAGCCTTAGAAGGTTTAATGGCTTTTTTTATGGAGTCTACTTTTGTTGGCCTGTTTTTCTTTGGCTGGGATAAATTAACCAAAGGGCAGCATCTAGTTGTAACCTGGTTAGTCGCTTTTGGCTCAAATTTTTCGGCATTATGGATATTAGTTGCCAATGGCTGGATGCAAAACCCTGTGGGTGCTGAATTCAATTTTGAAACCATGCGAATGGAAGTAACCAGTTTTGAAGCATTGATTTTTAACCCTGCCGCACAGGTTAAATTTGTCCATACGGTTGCAGCAGGCTATACCACTGCTTCTGCTTTTGTATTAGGAATAAGTGCTTACTATATGCTTAAAGGACGGGATGCTGCCTTTGCTCAACGTTCATATACTATTGCGGCAGGGTTTGGCTTGGCTGCCGTTTTATCAGTGATTGTACTGGGCGATGAAAGCGGCTATACCGATGGTGAAGTACAAAAAGCTAAATTAGCCGCGATTGAAGCAGAATGGCATACTGATGAACCACCTGCCGCGTTTACCATTGTTGGTTTTCCAGATCAAGAGAACATGGTCACTCATCATGCGATAAAAATACCCTGGGTGTTAGGTTTAATAGGAACCCGGTCAATTGACACCCCCGTTACAGGCTTATCTGAAATACTAGATAAAAACCGAATACGAATAGCCAATGGAATAAAAGCTTATGTATTGTTAGAAAAAATAAAAGCCGGTAACCGAGAGGAGTCAGTCATCCATGATTTTGAACAAGTCAAAAATGATTTAGGCTACGGTCTGCTTCTAAAACGTTTCACTGACAATGTTGGAGAGGCAACAGAGGAACAGATAGAACAAGCCGTAAAATTTTCCATTCCTCGTGTAGCACCCTTATTCTGGGCATTTAGAATCATGGTTTTCTGTGGTTTTGTTATGTTATTTGTTTTTGTATCGGCCGTGATTGTCAGTTCAATTCGGAAATGCCGGGTTGAATGGGTTCTAAAACTAAGCCTTTATACGATTCCCTTACCTTGGATTGCTTGTGAAGCCGGCTGGTTCGTTGCAGAATTCGGAAGACAACCCTGGACTATTGCCGAGGTTTTACCTACTTTTTTAAGTGCCTCGACATTGACTGAATGGGATCTTATTTTAAGCATGACAGGGTATATTGTACTGTACACTGTATTTCTGATAATTGAGGTGTACTTAATGATGAAAATCATTAAATTAGGCCCCAGCGCATTGCATAAAGGTCGTTATCATTTTGAAATTGATTAAGGAGTGGTAAATGATTTTTGATTATGAAACATTAAGGGTTATCTGGTGGGGGTTTTTGTTAGTTTTAGCCATCGGCTTTTCAGTGACGGGTGGCTTTGATTTAGGTGTCGGCGTATTACTTCCTTTTTTAGGAAAAAATGACGACGAACGCAGGGTCATTATTAATGCAATAGGCCCAAACTGGGAAGGAAATCAAGTCTGGCTGGTACAAGCTGCTAGTACTCTTTTTGCTGCTTGGCCATTGGTTTATGCTGTTTCTTTTTCCGGCATGTACTTTGCCTTGTTACTCACTTTATTTGCTTTATTGTTAAGACCTTTGGGTTTTGATTATCGAAGTAAACTCAGCAATCAAAAGTGGCGAGAATATTGGGACAGAGCCTTGTTTACCGGCGGATTAGTCCCGGCAATTGTCTTTGGTGTGGCTTTTGGAAACTTGTTTGTAGGTATTCCTTTTTACTTGGAAAGTGATATGCGGATAGTCTACACAGGCACTCTTTGGGGATTACTCAACCCGTTCTCATTATTAGCAGGGTTTATCTGTTTATCTATGATGGTCATGCATGGGGCAGTCTATTTGCAAATTAAAACGGTCGCTGAAATTAGTCAAAGAAGCAAAAAAGTAGTCTTTTATTCTACAATCTGTACTTTAGTATTGTTTGCTTTGGCTGGATACTGGGTGACCGTTTTGGACGGCTATCATATTACCTCTGTAATAGATCCCAATGCGCCTTCCAATCCATTAACAAAAACAGTTAAACGAGCTGCAGGTTTATGGCTGGATAATTATGGACATTATTCTGGTTTTTGGGCTGTTCCTAGTTGTGCTTTTATCAGTGGATTATTAACTCTTGTTTTTTCAAGAATGGATAAACCAGGAACCGCTTTTATTTTTAGTTGCATTTGTATTGCAATGATCATTTCAACTGCAGCAGGTTCGCTGTTTCCATTTCTTATTCCTTCAAGTATAGAAATAAACAACTCATTAACGGTATGGGATTCTAGCTCCAGTCAAAAAACCTTAAATTTATTATTCTGGATAACGGTCATTTTTTTACCCTTGATTGTGGTCTATACCAGCTGGGTATTCCGCGTTTTACGTGGAAAAGTAACTGTTGAAGATATCCGCAAAAACAATCATACAGCCTACTAGGAGATCATATGTGGTATTTCAGTTGGATACTGGGCGTATTATTGGCCTGTTCATTAGGCATCATTAATGTGTTGAGATTAGAAGCACAAGAATCCCTAGCCAAAGAAAACCTGGTAGTAGATCCTTTGACTCAATTGCTAGCTAGAGAAAGTATATTGGAGCGATTGCGCGAGAAAGTCGATAATTCAAAACGTAACGGTTTGCCTTTTTCCTTAATCTATCTAAGCCTGACCGATTTTAAGTTAAAAAATCAGTTGCCTGAACATGAAATGGACACAACCATACTTAAGGTTGTAGCTTCAATTAACAGTGATATCCGCGTGGGTCTGGATATTGCGGCCAGAGTGGGTGAGGAAGATTTTTTACTGGCTTTACCGGGTGCTCCTTTGGATAGAACAGAACGCATCGCTAGCAGAATTAAAGATAATATTTTCGCCCATGTCAAAACACCTAGCGAATTACCCGTTGAAATTGGCATAGGCTTTGCCGAATACTCCGATAATGCTGATTATATTTCTGAGGAAGTGGAAATGGGAATGGATGAGGTTGAAGCTTTATTGAATATTGCAATTGGACAGTGTTTTCAGTCTACTATGGCTTAAAAAACACCAAAATAGTTTTGGGAAACTTCAGTTAGGAATGGAGATTTAATAAGTTCCGGAAGTTATTAGGTGGTTTCCAACAATAAATCCCCATTCCTTACTGCATAATTTGGCTACTAATTTATAAACGGAACATAAATAAGTATGAACGACATTTTTAAGCTTTTCTAGCCCATTTTTTTATTAAAAGAACCAAGGTATTGACTAAATTCTGTCGCTATCCGCGTATTTTTCCATTTTTTATGCACTTTTCTATTCAGTAGAAAAATATCAAAACTAACAACAAAAGCAAGAAATAAGCCTACTTTTGTTAGCATCAGAACAGAGGTAGGCACTAAAATATCCAAGCCTAGAAAATTGACACCAATAAATAGGAATGCCCATAAAACAGGAGTCCATCTAATAATGATTTTATTCAAGAAGCCTTGAATATAATCTTTTACTTTTTCATCCTTTGCAAGACACTCTTTACCTTTTTTATCAATAGTACATAGCACTCTTGTTCTGGATTTTTCTGACACGATACGCCACTCAAGCAGTAGCTTCATCAATGTTCGTGCTAAATAAAGTGTCAATCCAAAGATAAGAAAAGCTATTAAAGGAAATTCACCTGCCCCATTTTTTACGACAGCTTCCAGCACAGTATTTAAATAAAATGTTGCAATTAGCCAACTTATAATCGGCACTACAACAAAAGAAATGAGTAATGCCTGAATATAAACACACTTTTTAAACCATTTGATGGATGGCTTGCCTTTACTTTTTACCTCATCCAATTGGATTTCTTTTTTTGCCGATAGTTGTTCATGATGATCAATACTCAGGTCAAGAATTCTGCTAAAAAGCGAATTATCAGCCCAATAATCAACATGTGCTTTCCCAGGCATAGCATAGCGAGAAAAGACAATATCCTCTTGAATGTCAGCTAACTGATTCCAGACAACGGTACTCTTTAAAATATTTAACTCATGACCAACGGGATCTTGTTCATCTGCATAATTAAAGTGCTGGATCTTGTTTTTTCTTGCGTCTAGACGTGATTTATCCATCCACTCAGTGTGATTAAGATGGCTATAATTTTCTGTCCACAAGGCCAGATATTTATCTATAGGTGAACCCAAAGTGACATAGGAACAGAGATGATCCACCCATTCTACAAGATTATTTTCAGCCTCTTCTTCAGCCTTAGATGCTTCTCCGAGTAAATACGAATAATCATATCCAGGAAAATGCAGCAGACTCTTTTCAGAACTATCAGACTGAGGCGTATTTTTACGTGAATTTACATTAGCATAGGCGTATGAAATGGCATCCATCGTCATAACAGTACCCAGACTACGGGCAATGATTGTGTAATGAGGTTCCACACTGCCATCAGGAAATTCTTTAATATGACCCTCATGTACTTTAGCCATCGTCTCATGAAACATGCGTACAGATCGTCCACGCGTATGGGGGAAATCACCATACATTTCTACATCCCCCAAAAATTCGCCAAATATTTCTTGACTAATTACAGGTAATCGGAGCCCCATCGCTGTTTCAATGAACAGTAAGCCACCTTGTAAAGTTTGCATCATATCTACAATCCATTGCGTTGGCTTGTGTTCTTTTGGCTCCAATGATACACGCAACTTTAAACGATTTATCAGCGAGTCAGACCAGACTTTAGTCGTTTCACCGACTTTTTCATGATAATCACGCATCACCTCAGACCAGCAAAAATCAACAAATCGTAAATTGTCACCTTTACTATCATTTTCTACAATAGGGATCCATGGCTTTTTGAGTGCAGAATCTGTTGATCC
>CAYNRB010000059.1:0-15394 GCA_964399475.1 uncultured Methylomarinum sp. | reverse complement strand
ATGTTTTTAGAGATGTCTTTAATATACAAGGGTGGGCAGTCTTTTTTGCCCACCAATATAGTGGAGTAAGCTACGGTGGGCAAAAAAGACTGCCCACCCAAAAATTCTATCAACTTCACCCTGCAACATATAGCGGGTACGATTTGGTTTTGAATCATTGGCTAGAATTCTCTGAAGCTTTTTTTATGGAAAACACAGTCACAAAGCCTAATGCTACGATTACTAAAATAATAACATTGTCCCCAAGTCTTGCAAACAATGTCATTCCCTGCATGGGAAGGATTTTCCCAGTTAATACGGCATTGGTAAACAACGGGACTGTTTTAACGATAGATCCATCAGGTGCAACTATGGCAGTCATGCCTGTATTGGTGCTTCTAAGCATATATCGACCTGCTTCTAAAGCTCGCATTTGGGCTATTTGCATATGTTGATGAGGTTCTAAAGAATTACCAAACCATGCATCATTGGTTACATTAACTAAAAATGTAGCTTCGGGCAGTTTATTTATACTTTGTTCTGAAAATGCATCTTCATAACAGATCGAAGTGGCAAAGGGAAATTCTCCTACTTGCAATAACTTTTGATCATCTCCACCGGAAGTGTAGTCGCCTAAATGAATGTTTAACAAACCCAAAATGTAACCAGAAACAGGTTGAAAAGGTAAATATTCTCCGAAAGGTAATAAATGATTTTTATTATAGCGACCTTCATTTTTCCCTAAGGTTAAAACCGTATTAAAATATTCATTTTTCTGGTTTTTGGAAGGTAAACTAACGACTACAACGGAATTATGGGCTTTAGCTTCTGCGGAAAGTGGCTCTAAATAGAATTGCTTTACTTGCGATAGAAATGCAGGAATAGCGGTTTCTGGCCAGATAATAAGATCAGACTCCCAATTCTCAACCGTCAATTGTTGATACATGATTAGTGTTTTATTTCTATTTTTGGCTAACCATTTTTGATCTTGCGATATATTACCTTGTATAAGGCTAACCTGGATGATTTTGTTGCCTATGGGTTCAGTCCATTGAACATTCTGTAATAATGCACCACTGCCCCATATTGATAAAACAAGTAACAATGCACTGCTGTATTTAATGGTTTTTTTGAGTCCAGCTACTGCAACGGCTGCTGTCATTGCCAATAACAACCCTGTTCCATAGACTCCCATAACAGGGACAAAGCCTTGTAGCGGCATGCCCAATTGACTATAGGCGATTTGGAACCAGGGAAATCCATTTAAAAACCAGTAACCTCGAAAATATTCAATCAATATCCAAATAAAAGGAATAATCCAGATCAATTGTTGTTTATATTTTTTTCCTGCTAGTTTAATAGACAAATAACCCGTAATTGCCGGAAATATTGCCCAGAAACAAACGACTAAAATAGTTAATAAAATTGAACCAAACTTTGGTGCACCGCCATAGTCATGGATACTGATATAGACCCATGAAATGCCAGATCCAAATAGGCCTAAACCATAAAGATAACCGCGTAATGTAGCTCTGGTAGCTGAGCAATCTAACCAGCTTGAAAAAACAAAGATCAGAGAAACAAGTGCAAGGACTGAATAGTTAAAAGGCGCAAAAGCCAAGGTTAATAAAATTCCAGCAATAGGGGAAAGTAACTCCCAACGCCATTTTGATAATAGGTTCATTGAATAATTATAACCAATCAAACAGGTGCATGAAATAACTAGCATGATTTTCTGGTCAATAAAGCAGTAGAAAACATATTGTTTTTAATCGTGAGCTATTGAATAGTACCTTGAACCTCGGTCTTAAGACAGTTGATTTTAGATTTAACTAATTGGCTTAATTCAAAATTATTGAGTGAAAAATCAACCATCTGGAAATGATCTCGATTTTCTAATTGTAAAATATCAGCATTAAGATGTCCGACAAATTTTAATGCTTGATGAAATTGTTTAGCATCAGCAGAAAAACCAGCATAATCATTTTCTCCGGACAAGATAAGAAAATAAGGTGCATCGCTAGCAATATAGTGTAGGGGAGAAGCGGCTTTTAACTGTGAAAGTCTGCTACCAAATAGGCTTTCATACAGATTAACAATCTGTTCACTGATTTTATCCGCTTTAATTGTTAAATCATATATTCCACTGATTGAAACAACTGCGGCGAGATGCCGAGGATCAAGTTTAAAGTGATTCAAATAAGTTTTATCCAAAGCCAATAACGATATCAGATGACCACCTGCAGAATGACCCACAGCAATAATACAATCGGAATTGTACTGTTTATTATCCTTTTGTTGTATCAAACGACTAAAAGCAGTACTGACATCCAACATTTGAATCGGATGAAGATACTTAGGAGCTAAACGATAACGAACCAAAGCAACTGCAATACCCTGGGTGTTTAAAGTCTTTGCAATGGCATTTCCAAATCCGTATTTAATATCATTTTCTACCCAGTAACCACCATGTACAAAAACCAATAAGGGTGTTTTTTTGTCAGAATCTTTGGGTAAAAACAAATCATAGCTTTGCGTAAAATCCGTCTTTTTTTGTCCGCTATAGCTATAAGTTAAAGCCAGACTTTTGCTGGCTAGGATTAAATTAGCTGATAGTATGATTAGTAATAAAAGAAATTGTCTCATAAGCAAGAACCTATATTTTTAGCAGATGTACAGGGGAAATTTGTTGAAATCATGATACGAAGGGTTTTTTCAGGGGTTAGGCAACTTATGTGGAACTAACTGGATTTCACTCATTCAATTATTAAAGTGTTTTATAAAAAAGGCTAGGTTATGAGGCGATATGAACAAAAAAAAAGTAAGCGGAATGTTTCTGTATTATTAATTATGGTCATTGTTTTTTTAGTACTATTTTTCGTGTGGAATAATCAAAAACAACAAGCGAGTCAAGAAAAAGAAATTACAACCATTGATATTCCAGTTGAAAAGCCTTTTTCAATACTAGAAAACCAAATACTGTTGAATAATGCGGTTAAACAAGAAAGTACTGAACCTAATCAAGAAATTGATCGGGTTGATATACCAAAGGTTAAACCCATATTACCCAATTTAGAAAATAGCGACACTGATTTTAAAATAAGGCTGGAAGCTGTGTCAAAAAGTTTGACAGACTGGTTTGCTATTCAACACAGTATTAAAAAGTATATTGTGATTATTAATGATTTATCACATAATCAAATTATTTTTAAGCATCGATCATTCTTAAAAATGCCAGAAAAAATCATAGTGCAGGAAGATGCACAGGGTTTGTATCTTGCAACAGAGAGTTATCGTCGTTTTGACACTTTAGCCAATGCAATAGGTGCTATTGATGTTAAAAAAGGCCTTGAACTGTTTCTACTCTTTAAGCCACTTTTTGATCAGGTGTTTAAAGAATTTGCTTATCCAGCAGAGTATAAGCTAGAAGATATATTCTTGAAAGCGGCTGCAAGTGTGATTGAGGCGCCTGTTATAGAAACCAGACTGGCTTTGAATCGGGATTCTGTTAGATATAAATATTCAGATATAAAAGTAGAGTCACTGAATGCAGTTAAAAAGCAAATGCTACGGATGGGGCCAGAAAACACTAAAAAGATTCAAGCCAAATTGAGAGAATTAGTTGAGGCGGTTGCGGTTTATAATGAATGATTTTTATGCTCTAAAATAAATCAAGTGGGTGATTCGAAATATTTTTAAAAACAATGACATACTCCGCTATAGCTTTTTCAATAAGTCTGTTTTTTTAAAAGTTGGAAGAGAGTAGGGGATCTAATTCATTTTTTCTTTCTAAAGCATGTAATTCATCAAATCCACCTATATGCCTATCACCGATAAAAATTTGAGGAACTGTGCGACGACGGGTTTGTAAGATCATTTTTTGACGTAATCCAGGTTCTGAATCAACATTAATTTCAGAATAAGTCACTCCTTTTTTATCAAATAGTTTTTTTGCCATTGTACAATAAGGGCAAAGTGAGGCGGTGTAAATTATTATTTTTTCCATGTACATCATTATATACTGATATAGCTATTTGCTCTAATGATCGGGTATTAATTATTCTGTTTTGGAAGCAGAACAATTTAAACAGCTCAGCTCAGTACACAAAGCAAACATTTCATTGATACGATCAAAATGATTGCTTATCGTGCTGAAATAGCGATGGCTAATCTTTTACGAGAAACAATCGCCCGATCCGATGAAGTGCGAAGTTTGTTACGAGGTATTGATAGTAGTGAAGCTGATTTAATCCCAGATTATGAGCAAGGCACTTTGACCGTAAAATTACACTATCTGGCAAATCATAGTTATGACGAAGTAATACAAAAATCATGTGATGAGTTTAATTGCACAGAAACAATATTTCCGCGAACTAATTTACGCTTGATTTATAAATTGGGATCAACTCATGATCCTGAAAATATAACCTGCCTTTGGAAATTCGTCGTTGGATTAATTAAATTTATTAACAAGAAGGACTGCGTTTCTTCAACCATTAATAAGCTAATTTTAAGGTCAAGATATTTAGAATGGTTTCGCCGTGGAAATTCATTGGTAGCAGTATGGATAATCTCCGATTTATGCTATCGATGGTTCAGCATAGGGGGTGTTAATTCAAAAGTTCGGCTTCGAAACCACTTTATTAGAGTTTTCTCTATCAAAAGGTGAAAAATAACCGAACTGAATAGGCAAAAACCAAAAATAAAAAAATAGGAAGTAATAGCGCCAGTTAAGCCATAGCTATTGAAGTTTAAAAAAACCAGTAGCTTACATAATATACTGATTATCGGGTAATGCATAAGATATAAAGCATAAGATGCGTTTCCGAGGATTTGAATAAACTGTTGACCCCCGATAATAAAACCCCGATTCTCAAATTGTATGAGGCCTAAAATGATAAAACTACTAGCTATCCCATAAGATAATGTTCTTTTGTCAGCTAATATATTCGAATTATATAAATAATCAATAACAGTGAACATAAAAATGATGAGACCAAAACTTAGATAAAAAATCGGTTTTTCTAAGATTGGTTTTTTTGTTGATAAGCTTAAAGAAACCATCATGCCCATTACAAAAAGAAAACTATAATCATTGCTGATAAATGATATTGGAAAAGAGGTGGAGGGGTTATTAGAGAAGTATATGCTTGAAAATAGTAACAGGGTACCTGATAGGATTCCCAACCATTTATTGACTATCAACAGTGCAAAAAACAAATAAAACAGCATTTCATACTGTAATGTCCAGGCAACACCAATAACAGGTGTTCCAGTACCCCAGGGATTGTGTGTGAGTGTATCTTGTGGAATAAGAAGTAAGGATTTTACAAGCGTCCAAAGGTCATGAGGAACCGTATTGCGTAGTACAGTAGATGACAGTGCAAGCAGAAAAACACAGATAAATATTATCCAGTAAGTTGGATAAATTCGAGTCAGTCTTTTTTTAATATAACTGAATATTTTGTCGGGTTGATTAATATCTTTTTTATGCACATGAAAAATAATAAATCCACTCAGTACAAAAAAAAACTCCACACCCCCCCCAAATGAGAATGGAATGGCAAATTCTTTAATTGCAAAGTATTTATCTAATGCCATGGTATTGCCGAGATGTAATAGCACGACCAATATTGCAGCAAAAGCTCTTCCCATTTGTAATGATTTATACATTATCCTTCTTTAAATTGATCCTTTTCAGGGGGTTGATTGATATTTACAGCGCATTAAGAAATGATAGGCAAAGCAAAACCACCCATTTCCTAAATTTGAGCTAAATAAAGCAGGGAGGGAATTATGCATGCATTTCAGAATCAAGTGTAGTGTTACCAATACATTCACCTAATTGAACAATTTTCCCTGCTTTAAAATCTGCCTCCCATCTGACTTTATCTTCTCCAAATAACACAATAATAGTTGAACCCATATTAAATCGCCCCATCTCCTCACCTTTTTCTATAATAGGTGCATCTTCCTTATATTTCCAGGAACGAACTGATTCTATTGATGGAGGCGTAACGATACCATGCCAAGTGGTTTCTATACTGGAAACAAATATGGCTCCTACTAATACTAATGCCATCGGCCCGATTTCCGTGTCAAAAAAACAAGCAACTCGCTCGTTTCGTGCAAAAAGGCCAGGGACTGAATTGGTTGTGGCTGTATTGACACTGAAAAGTCTGCCTGGAATATGGCGCATTTCAGTTAATGTGCCTTTAATGGGCATATGTAATCGATGATAATCTTTGGGAGACAAATAAATAGTTGTATAGGATCCGTTTTCAAACGCTTTGGCTGTATCATTGTTTTCACCACCCAGTAAGTCGATTGCTGAGAATGATTTACCTTTAGCCTGAAATATTTTTCCTTGCTCTATCATTCCAGCCTGACTAACCGCACCATCAGCAGGGCAGGCGATACCATTAGCTATCGGTGTAATTGGACGTGCTTCAGTATTTAATTCGCGTGTGAAAAACTGATTAAAACTAGCAAATTTCTCAATATCCTGTTGCTTGGCTTCAGACATGTTGACGCCATAGATATTGATGACTAGGTTGATCATGAAATTCTTCCAGAGCTTAATTTCTGAATGGGTGAATTTAGCCATCAGGCCAGAAAGAAAATGGTGTGGCAAGATATATTGCAGGGGAGTCAGTAAGGCTTCTTTAATGTTCATTGATTGTTAGTTTGTTTTTTTTGTAGGGTAGAGCTGAACTCTATTTGCTATCGGGTGTTTTACCACTCAGAAAAAAAGCAAAGGCAATCACTTCAGCTACAGCAAGATAAAGTTGTTCTGGAATTTCTTCCCCTAAAGGGACTTGAGCCAATATTCTTGCCAGTTCCGGTTCGTTTTGTAAGGGAATACCATGTTTTTCGGCGAGTTGCAGAATTTGATCCGCAGTCAATCCTTCACCTTTGGCGGTGACTTTAGGTGCCTGTTGACCATTGTATTTCAGGGCAACAGCAATATCACTGGTGTAATATGTTTTACCTGCCATCAATATCAGGGTAAATGGACTAACTCAGGGGCTTGCCAATTATCATCTTTATGTTCGGCGATAACTGAGGTATAAATACCACCTCTGACATTAAATTCAGCGCGTAAACGTATAAAGTTGGGTGCAATGGTTTTAACGATAAGATCAAGCATTTCGTTGGTTACAGCCTCATGAAACGTACCTTGTTCACGAAAAGACCACATGTAAAGCTTTAGTGCCTTCAATTCTACACAAAGTTTATTGGGTACATATTCGATAATAATAGTCGCAAAGTCAGGTTGTCCAGTCATTGGGCAAAGACAAGTGAATTCTGGAATTTCTATTCGAATAGTGAAATCACGGCCGGGTTTTGGGTTTTCAAAAGTTTCAAGAATTTTACTGGGTTGGGTGCTCATTTTTTATTTAATAATAAAGATTAAAAAAAGGTCGAATATCAAGTATATTTCGTTAATAATACGCGGTTATTAAAATTGAACCTGATAAAGTGGATTTTGACTTCCATTTGTGTGTAAAAATTGCTTTCTCAATAAACACTATTTAACGGTAGGTTGGGTTGGGTTGGGTTGGTTTTTTTAGCGTAGCGAAAAAACGTAACCCAACAACACACTGATTAATGTGAAAGGTAATGAGTTACGAATTCATGCTTTGCAGGATAGATTAAGTTAATCACCGTAACTATTGGTTCACTTTGTTATTTAAATTATAGAGGTATTCTACCAGTAATGAAGCTGGATAAAATCAAACTTTCGGGGTTTAAATCCTTTGCAGACCAAACTACCATTGTGATTAAAGGTAATTTGACTGCTGTTGTGGGTCCTAATGGCTGTGGCAAATCTAATGTGATTGATGCTGTACGCTGGGTGATGGGGGAGAGTTCTGCCAAACATCTACGCGGTGGCAGTATGGCTGATGTTATTTTTAATGGGTCATCAGGCAGAAAACCTATGAGTATGGCTACTGTTGAATTGATTTTTGATAATAGTGAGGGAAAAGCAGGCGGCGAATATTCCAGTTACAGTCATATTTCAATAAAAAGACAAGTCAATCGGGATGGCCTGTCACAATTCTCTTTAAACGGTACTAAATGTCGCCGTAAAGATGTGACCGACTTATTTTTGGGAACAGGGTTAGGCGCTCGAAGTTATGCCATTATTGAGCAGGGAACCATTTCCAGAATGGTTGAATCCAAACCTGAAGAATTGCGAGTTCATATTGAAGAAGCAGCGGGTATTTCAAAATATAAGGAACGCCGGCATGAAACTGAAATCCGCATGCGGCATACTCGGGAAAACCTTGAACGATTAAATGATTTGCGCGATGAAGTTGAAAAGCAGCTGGCTAATTTAAAAAAGCAATCTGAAAAAGCAGAAAAATTTACTGCATTAAAGAAACAGGAACGGACTTATAAACGCGAATTATTAGCCTTGCGCTGGAATAGTTATCATCAAACTTCACAACAATTAGAATTAAAATTACAAGATATAGCAACCGAACATAATCGCTTGTTTGAATTGCATCATAAAACAGATAAATCCATTGATGCAAAGCGACTTGAACAAAAAAATCAACAGCATGAGCTAGATTTAGCCCAAGAAGATTTTTATCAGAGAGTTGCTGAAATCAGTCGTCTTCAACAAGCCATTAAACACAATGAAAGCAGTCATGAAGAAACTGAGCTGGAAATTGATCGTTTAAAACAGCAGGCTGGACTCTTAGAAAATGAGTTTAGGCAGGACAATCAACAATTGCTGGAAATTAAAAACAAATTGATGGAAGCCAAAGAAAATCAGGTAGTTACCGTTGAGCAGGCAGAAGAAAACTTGCTGATACAAGAGGAATTGCATGAAACCAAAGCCACCTGGCAAGAAAATTGGGAAGTCTATTTAGCAGAAAATTCAAAAAATAATGAACAGGCAGAAATACAAGCGGTAAAACTCAGCCATTTAAACAGCCAATCACAACAATTACAGAGCCGTCTGGAGAAATTGCAACTTGAACGCAGTGAATTATCGGATACAGATTTGCAAACCGAGTTGGCGAGTCTGGATTCCAGTATAGAATTGATTGAAGCGGATAGGGAAGATTTGCAGCAGCAACTCGAAACAATATTTACACAGATTATTGAGCAACGCGCCTTAGTTAAACAGCAGCATGAGCAGTTACATGAAGATCGTTCTGAATTGCATCAAGTGAGTGGCAAAATTTCATCGTTGGAGTTATTACAACAACATGCAATGGGAAAAGATAAAAAGGAGTTGATGCAATGGCTAGAGAATATGGATTTATCGGCGGCTCAGCGACTAGCTGAGTTTGTAGAGGTTGAAAATGGTTGGGATACAGCTGTTGAAACTGTTTTGGGCAGTTATTTAGAAGCAATCTGTGTCAAAGATAATGATCAAATTGTGCATGGTTTACATAATTTATCTGAACAATCTGTTATTTTATTTGAAACACATTCCTTTCAATCTTCTCTAATTGAGCAGAATCAGGAGTTTTCTACATTATTGGAACAGATTCAATCGCCATGGGATTTAAGTAGTTTGTTGAGCGGAATTTATTGTACCGATGACATTGAAAGTGCAAGAAAGATTTGTTCTGATCTGAAAGCGCATGAATCTATAGTCACTAAACAGGGTGACTGGATAGGCCGAGACTGGATTAAAATTTCTCGTAGCACTGATAGTAAAACCGGGGTATTGCAACGAGAGAAAGAATTAAGAAGTTTAAAACTGCGTGGTAACGAGTTAGAGGATAAAATTGAATCGCTTGAAGAAAATACAATCTTGGTAGAGCAGGCATTGAAAGATGCAGAAAGCAATAGAGAAGATCTGCAACAAAGAGATAAATTCCTGGGTTCTGAATTTTCTGCCAAAAGCGCCCAATTTAGTGCCTATTCAGCAAAACAGGAACAGCAGCAACAACGTATTAATCAAATCAGTCTTGAAGTTGAAGAAATTATTGCTGAAATCACGGACATTGCAAATAATATTCAAGAATCTGAAACTCTAGAGCTGGATGCTGAAGCCACATTAGAGAATTTAATTCTTAAAAAAGAAACTTTGGATCAAGAAAATCATGTTTTGCAATCTAAAATACAGCAAATAGATTTTTCGGTAAATGAAACTCAAAATGCAGTCCATTCAATTCAGGGACAAATTGATTCACTCAATGCTTCAGAAGTTTTAATCCAGAAACAAATAGAGCGTTCACAACTACAAAATCAGCAATCAGCTGAACGAATTGTGCTATTGGAAGACAAATTGAATTCAACCTTGTTACCTTTAGACGATGAAAAGATTCAATGTGAGGAATTGATAGAGAATAAACAGGTGCTGGAAGAAGGTTTGTATGCAAAGCGAGCGGCACAACAACAAACTGAAGCAGAAATTACCGAACAATCGGAGCTGCATACTCGCATGCAAAGAGAGATGGAGCAACAAAAAGAATTATTAGATAAAATAAGATTTGAACAACAGGAATCTTCAGTTAGACAGCAAACAATTAACGAGCAGCTAGATGAGATTGATGCTAATCCAGAGCAGGTTTTAAGTGATTTAACAGCAGAAGCCGAAGAACAGGAATGGAAGCGCAGATTAGACAGTTGTAGCAAAAAAATTGATAATTTAGGTTCAATAAATTTAACTGCAATTGAAGAATATAAAACCCAGGCAGAACGTTTGAGCTTTCTGGATGAACAACATGATGACCTGATTAACGCATTGAATACCTTAGATCAGGCGATCAGTAAAATTGATAAAGAAAGTCGCCTGCGTTTTAAAGAAACATTTGATAAAATTAACACCGGATTACAGAATAAATTTCCTAAATTATTTGGGGGTGGCGAAGCCTATCTGCAATTAACAGATCAGGATTTGCTAGAAGCGGGTGTGAATATTATTGCCAGACCCCCAGGCAAAAAGAATAGCTCCATTCATATGTTATCAGGTGGAGAAAAAGCATTAACGGCGGTGGCACTGGTTTTTTCAATTTTTGATTTAAACCCAGCACCTTTTTGTCTTTTGGATGAAGTAGATGCGCCCCTGGATGATGCTAACGTGGTACGATTTTCTAATATGGTTGAAGAAATGTCTGAGACCGTTCAATTTTTATATATTTCTCATAACAAGGTAACCATGGAAATTGCAAAACAACTCACGGGTGTAACGATGAAGGAACCAGGCGTATCAAAAATGGTTTCCGTAGATATTGATAATGCAGTCAAAATGGCAGAAAACTAATGGATAAAGACATATTAAGAATGGTTATTATTGCTACAGGCCTAGTAGTTATTTTTACTTTGGTGTTGCGGAGCTTTTTTAAGAATAAACAATCCCGCCGTGGAATAGACTTTTACGATAAAGGCAATCCGCTTGAAAATATAGATCAATCTTTGGTGGTCAGTCATGAAAATGATGACTTTGAAATTGTACCTTTAGGTTCTGCATTGGATGAAGAATTACCTGATGACCCGATTACTCAGGCGGTTAGTGAGTCAGAGTCTAGTCCGGATCAAGAGACTGAATCCACTATTCC
The DNA here is from genome assembly GCA_964399475.1 of uncultured Methylomarinum sp. Classification (GTDB taxonomy): domain Bacteria; phylum Pseudomonadota; class Gammaproteobacteria; order Methylococcales; family Methylomonadaceae; genus QPIN01. Next base: position 3,884 of record CAYNRB010000059.1, on the reverse strand, counting down.
AGAAATGCCAAAACTCATTCAGTTTAGTATTGTTTCAGCTTCAGAAGAAGGCTTTAATGGAAAAAAATTGTTTGAAACTCTGCGACATGTGGGACTTGAATACGGTACTATGAAAATTTTTGAGCGACTGGATGATCAGAGAAGAGTGGATTATGCTGTGGCAAGCATGGTTGAACCAGGTACGTTTCCAGAAACAGATCTTGAAATTTATGATTTTCCAGGAATTGTGTTTTTTATACAGCCAGGGGAATTAGAAGCCCCCTTGGCCGTATTTGATGAAGTGATTCAATCAATTGATTATATTGCTACCCATCTAGATGGAATTAAGCGAGATCAGAATCGTGAAATTCTTTCAGAAGAAACTGTTCAGGCGTTACGCTTGAGTATATCAAGTCATTCAGATTTATAGTTTTTTCCTAGGAGGCTGTCCGAGAATAGAAACCGTAGCCAGGGAAATTCATTTTGAGTCAGTTTTTTCGATCATTTGAGGCGATGATTTTGACAGCATATAATTTTTCGAAGCTACCTGCCCCCCTGTGTCAGAATAGTTGTCGCCTCTAAAATTCACTTTAGAGGAGAGAAAAATGAGTCAAAAATATACAGAAGGCTTTAAAATACAAGCCGTAGAAAAAGCCCTTATTATGCAATAAGATTATTATTGCAACACGGTTATAACGCAAAAATGTTATCTGGAGGCATGCAAACTTATAAGGCATTTAAAAAAATTAGCCCACTAAAACAGGTATGAAGCAATGTTGAAATTGATTTTTGCAGAGCGGACTTTAGCCCACACAAGATTATTTCTACACTTTTATAAATCCCTCCTAAAATAAAAAAATGGAAGTGCTACACTAGAATTCAATAGTCCAAAAAAGCAGGAGATTGAGTTTGAAAAATGTCCGAAAACCCAGGAAAAGAAAAAAAACGCAACAAAATAAAGCGACTTTTTCAGCTGAAAAAATAAGACTAAAAGCATCAGAGCTTTTTTATAAAGGCGCAATCGAAGAGGCTAACAAAACATTACTAAGTCTTTTTAAACAAGCTAGCTATTCCAAACAGGTAAAAAACGAACAAAAAATTCAAGATTATGATCTTTGCCTAAGAATCCTTTATCATCTAGGTCATTATTCTGAAGCACTTGGCTATGCTAAAAAATTAGTAGAGCTTGCGCCAAATGCCAGTGAAAACTGGGAGCATCTTGGTGCCTGTTATATTCATTGCAAGCAATTTGAAAATGCGATTTCAGCTTTAGATAAAGCCAATCAAAAAGCTGAGTTTCTGAATGCAAATATCTGGAGTGCATTGGCAGATGCTTTTGGGAAACTTAATGATCTAGAAAATGCAAAGAATGCGGGGGAACAGGCTTTACAAATTAAACTACAAAATTTACAACATTTAACAAAATATCCCATCCCCACTGTTCCTCCCACTGTATTTAATTTAAAAACACCTGAAAAAAATATTATTTCTTTTAGTTTGTTTGGAGAGAATTCCAAATATTGCGAAACAGCCTGTCTTAATGTGCAACATGCAAAAATCCATTATCCAGCTTGGAAGTGTCGTTTTTATTGTGATGAAACTGTCCCCATTAATATCCGGTATCGTTTAGTAAACTCAGGCGCTGAAGTCGTAATAATGGCAACACCAGTTAGAATATCTGATGGCTTGTTTTGGCGATTTTTAGTAATGGAAGATAGCAAAGTAGATCGTTTTCTCATCCGAGATTGTGATGCAATTGTTAATCAGCGTGAAGCAAAAGCGGTGAATGACTGGTTAAACTCAAAAAAATATTTCCATTTAATGCGAGATAGTTTGAATCATACTGAATTAATATTAGCAGGCATGTTTGGAGGTGTACCAGGACTAATTCCAGACATTAAACAAAAAATAGAAAAATTTCAGTCTAAAAACCATACAATACAAACGCACTTGGATCAGGATTTTTTACGCCATGAAGTTTGGCCTAGCTTATCTCAAAGTCTTTGTTCTCACGATAGTTGTTTTGAATTTCACCATTCAAATAAGTTCCCTCCAAATTCAGAGTTAGCCCAAGGTGGAAATGTAGGGAGCGGCCAATATTCCCATTCTATTAATAAAACGGATAAAAAAGAGGGGACAAAAGTGAAATGGTCTTTGTATGAAAATGATGGCTTGATTTGTAGTTACACTGTAGTGGTTAAAGATGGTTGCTGGGTTGTTACTGTACCAGTTGAATATGAAGAGAAGATTATTAGTAAACAATACAGAATAAAAGCTAATTTTATTCGAGATTGAGTTTGCTTGATAAACCAAACCAACCTACAGACTAAGCTATTGTTTTATAATACCTTATTCTTTACGCAAGCAGTATTGGAGTCTGCCCTTAATACTGTTTAATTAAGGAATAAAATTAATAAACATCAAGAAGCTTGGGTTCAACGTATCTGGAAAGTTTTAGATGAGAAACGCCTGAGTTTTTATTGTCAACCCATTATCAATTTTAAGCAGAATAAAATTACGCATTATGAATTACTACTCAGAATGCATGATGAACAAGGCAAAAAAATCATGCCCAGTTCTTATATTCCTATAGCTGAAGGTACCGTTATGATCCATGAAATTGATCGCTGGGTAGTTGAAAATGCAATAAAATAATATGCTTATTCAGATTTGATAGCAATAAAAATTTAAAGTCAGTGTTAATCTTTCAGCTAAAGCACTCACTAATGAAAATTTTCCCGATTTTATTCAAGCTATTTTTCTTGAGGCTGGCGTTGGTTTTGCCTCGTTTTTACATTTGAAAAATCTGGATGTGGATTATCTTAAAATTGATGGTAGTTTCATAAAAGAAATATCTTTAGAAACCTAAAGACCTGGGAATAGTTGAAGCCATCATCAACGTTGCTCAAAGTCTTAATTTAAAAACTGTGGCTGAATGGGTAGAAACGCAAGAAACAGTCACTTTACTAAAAGACCTGAGTATAGATTATGTTCAAGGTAATTTTTCAGGTAAATCAGAACCATTTTCTTCTAAAGACAAACAAGAAAAAATTGATTGGTAATGCAGCACAAGTTTTATATGTGTTTGCAGTGTTGCTTGGGTAGAATATCAGTAATATAAGGTTTTAATTTCGGAGTTAAGAAGAAATCTCTTGTAGATTAGTCCAGTCCAGCAGAAAGGAATATAGATTCGCCAAGTAATTTGAAAAATTTTTGATAAACCTCTGCTGCTTCGACAGCATAGAGATTGTGTTGGATACTTGCACGTACCTTAAGTTGGGTTTCTCCTTTGGGACGTATGGTTACTGATATACGAGTAAGGTCGTTGCGATATTGAAAAGGACCGTAAGTCCGGTAGTTAGTTGAAAAAATGACTAAGTTATCTGTTTTATAATTGTAATAGCTAGGCGCGTTTTCCCAGCCACTTCCAGATTGATAGAGTTTTTTCCCTGAAACTATGCCGAAACCATCATCCATTACTTCAATATCAAAATAAAGATCCTGCATAGTGCTAATTATTGCCCGCATGATTTTATCTTTATCAGTAGTATCAAAAATCCTGGTTTGCAAAGTTCGCATTTTGACCTGACTACTTTCCGACATTAGTATCTGGTCTTTTGAATTCCATTGTATGGCTGCACCCCATTGCATAGTACAAGCGGATAATAAACTTGTAACCAGAACTGGCAAGCAGAACAAGCCTAGTTTTTTCGATCTAAAAATAGTTTTCATTTTAATCAAATCTATGGTTGTTAAAGGTACATGTTTCATCCATTCAATGGCCGTTTTCTTATCTAGTGGATATTCCAATTACCCTCCCTATACTTTCATAAACCACAATGTAGGATAACTAACCCATCTTCGTGACTTTTTCTACTCTAAATCATTGATATGTGGTAATCGTT
>CAYNRB010000058.1:0-15931 GCA_964399475.1 uncultured Methylomarinum sp. | reverse complement strand
ACACTATATGTTGTGCTGGTTTTTTAAAGATTGCTGTTCTCGGACAGGCTCCTAGCAATTATTCAAAACCCTGCAGCAATGTACATTAAAATCAGGTGAGTGCTAAAAGTGGTTTTTTGAAACTAAAAAATTAACGTATCCACTATCAATTATAGGCAAGTGAAAATTTAAGGGGACGTAGGGTGGCAGTCTTTTTTGTCCACCAATACTGTGATGTACTACGGTGAGCAAAAAAAATGTTCACCCTACAACAACTTATCAAATTCACCCTGTCACCTATAGCGGATACGACTTTACCATAGAAACTGTACATTAATTTCACAACTATTTGACAAACATCCACCAATATTTGCTCAAAGAATCCGCTAATAAAGGCTTAATAGTGATTAAACGAATCAATCAGATAATCCGTGTTTTACTATTCTGGCTATTAATAATCCTTGCTATCAGTCTAAGTATTTTACGGGTTTTTTTACTGGATATTGACGATTACAAAACAGACCTGGAAAGCAGAATTTTTGAGCTAACCACAATTCCTATTGAAATAGGGACTATGCGGGCTAATATGCGTGGCATTAGTCCTGAAATCATTCTAAGTGATATTAAAGTAATATCCTCAGATCCCAGCATAAAGTCTGCTATTAAGTTAGATGAAATGCGAGTTGGAATTAATTTACCTCTACTTTTATTCACTCGTCAGGTTTTAACTTCCAGCTGGCTTAGCCTAGTCGGTGTTAAACTTTCCATTATCCGACAAAAAGACGGTCAAATATCTATCGTTGGTTTGAATACAGAAGATTCAGAGCAACCTTATTGGCTATTGAAAGCTGGAAAGTACGAACTTTTAAAAAGTGAAATCACCTGGATAGATGAACAAACAAACGCCAATCCGATTAAATTTGATCAAGTCAATTTAGTCATCAAAAATGATCCCGATGAAGATAAGCATGAACTCCATATAATAAGCCATTCGCCAAACCACTATGGAAATATGCTGAGAGTATCTGTTTCTACTCAAGGTGATATTTTCAATACTCAAAATTTTAATGGCAGGCTTTATATCTCTGGAAGAGGAATGCATTTAAAGCAACTGTTGCTAGATAAACTCCCCTCAGGCTTTGATATTGTTGAGGGTGAAGCTGATTTCAAACTGTGGAGTCTATGGGAAAAATCAAAGTTAATAAATCTTGCCGGTAAAATCAAAGCGAAGCAAATTATTTTCAGAAAATCGCTTGATCAAGAACAAAAGAAATTAGAAATCAAAAGCTTTTACACCAATTTGGTAGCTTCAGTTACTCCATCTGGCAAGGGGCTAATGATGAGTGATTTTGCTTTGGAAACTGAAACTAATAAGTGGGAAACGCAACGATTTAGTTTATTTTCCACCCCTGACTATCAGCATTTTTCTGGTTTAGTAAACACTGTAGAGCTACAGGAATTAACTAAACTGGTTACCTTTTTTGTACCCTTAAATGCAGAGAAAAAGCAACTTATTGCCAACATAAAACTGACAGGGCAACTCAAGAACTTTTTATTTTATACAAATAATCGTGATGATCAATATGCTGTCAATGGCGCATTTGAAAACATATCGACCCAGGCTTTTTCAAACTATCCTCAATTAACTAATTTTAATGGCCTTATTATTGGTTCTAAGCAACAGGGATTATTACACTTCAATACCCAAAACAGTCAGCTTTTATTTCCAGAAGTTTTTCGTCAAACACTTCCTATCACTTCTTTAAACAGCACTTTCAAGTGGCAGAAAATGCCCAATGAATGGCGAATAACCACAGAAAATCTTGCATTGAATATTCAGGATGTTTGGATCAAGTCCAGAATGGCTTTAACTATCCCCAAAAACTTCAAAGATAGCATTATAGATTTACAAACCTCTTTTGGAAATATTCAAAATATCAGTTTTTTATCCACCTATTGTCCTGCTGGAATCATAGATAAGGAAACAGTTAGCTGGTTAGACACAGCTTTAGTTGCAGGCGAAATTGAACAAGGCAGGGCTTTGGTTTCTGGCAAACTGAATGATTTTCCCTTTAAAAACGGTGGGGGTGTTTTTAAATCTGAATATAAGGTTGAAAATATAAAGTTACAATATGCTACAGACTGGCCACCATTACAAAACCTCAGCACTCAGTTGTCATTTTTAAATGATCAATTAACCGTTAATATCCAGCATGCCAATTCCAACGGACTTGTGGTTGATAATGCAGTAGTGGAAATCCCTTCATTTGAAAACAGTCAGCATGTATTGATAAAAGGCCAATTAAAAACCAGTGCTGATAAGTTCTTAAGTTTTTTCCAAAAAACCCCGTTACAGAGCGAAGTAAACTCACTATTAGATGCCATTGCTTTTAAAGGATTAACCCAGATTGATTTGAACCTAAAAGTACCCATAGTCGATAATGCCACTGTAGAAATTGATGGGCTGGCTGAATTTAAGGATATTGATTTAAATATTAAAGATATCAATTTAAATATTAATAACCTCAGAGGCCAGTTGAAATTCACAGAAAATGGATTGTTTAGCGATGGCCTAGAAGCTAGCGCTTTAGGCAACCCTATATTCATTAAAGTTAATAGCCAGAATCAGGATACTTTCATTAATCTAAAAGGTAAAACGGACGCCCTGCATTTAAGTAAACAATTTGATTTTTTTGATAATGCCTTAACCAATAACCATAAATTAGTAGGCTCATTTGCCTACAAGATTCTATTGCATGTATCCCCAGAAAATCAATCGGTTACAATGAATATTAATTCTGACTTGAAGGGGCTAGCGATAGATTGGCCAGGATTACTAAAAAAAACCGTTAATCAAAAGAAAAATTTAGCTTTAAATCTGGTTTTTAATCAATCAAAATTATTTCCAATTAGTCTAAATTATAACAATGAATTAAAAGTTGCTCTGCATATTAACAAGCAAAAAAAACAAATTAAGGCTGCACATATAGTCTATGCAAATAATATTGAGCTTGATCCTTTTTCTACTCTGGAAAATGGCTTCAAAATACAAATTGAACAAAATTCATTTGATCTGTCTGATTGGACAAGTTTTTTAAAAACTAATATAAATGACAACAATCAATCTGAATCATTGCTCAATCAATTCAGTTTAAAAACGGATCAGCTAGTTTGGGACAAGAAAAATCATGGAAGTCTAAATCTATCATTGCAACAGATTGATAATGCATGGCAAGGTAGTCTTAATTCTTCTTTTGCAAAAGGTAAGTTTTCAATTCCATTGAAGACAACAAATCAAAATAAAATCAAACTAAACATGGCTTTCTTGAATCTTGATAAATTAATGCAAATCAAAAGTCAGTCAGATCAATTCGAAACAAAAGATTTCCCACTAATCAATCTTTCTAGTAAACAATTTATCTGGAATGATATTGATCAAGGAAAACTCCAAATTGAAACGGAAAGATCAGCAGAAGGTATTAGTTTTAAACAGATAAAACTAATATCTGATGAATATGAAGTCAGTTTAAGTGGTCATTGGGACAATACAACTAACCGCACTGATTTTTCCGGTTACTTACAGACAATGGATTTTGGCAAATTCTTATCTAAGATTGATATCTCTAATGATTTTAAAGAAACCCAAGCTAGAATCGACTATACAGGTAACTGGCTAGGCTCTCCGTTTCAATTTTCGCTGATAAATTTGCATGCAACGCTTGATTTAGAACTTTTAAATGGTCGTATTTCTAGTATAGAACCCGGGTTTGGCCGGATTTTAGGGCTCATTGCATTTGAACAATGGGTAAAGCGCTTGAGTCTTGATTTTAGTGATCTTTATATGCAAGGACTCAGCTTTAACAAAATATTGGGGAATATCACAATTGATAGTGGGAGTGCCATCACTAATAATCTAGTAGTTGATGCAATTCCAGCAGAAATAACTATTCAAGGAGAAGCAGATTTAATTGCAAAAACACTTAATCACCGAGCCCGAGTTATTCCGAAAAGTTCAGGAGCCATCCCTATAGCTGGTACAATAGTCAGCAATATTGCCAAAATTATCACTAAGACTTTTACTGAAAATTATTCCAAAGGATATTTTTTTAGTTCTAAATATAAAATTACTGGTAACTGGGATGCGATTGAAGTGACTCCAATACCTGAGCAAGATGGCATTATTAAAAAAACATGGACGGGGTTAACCGACTTCTCTTGGATGAAAACCGAAGTCGAATAGTATCTTTCAATGATACCGTTTGTTGGCGTTAATTAGGAATTAATACTGCAAAACCAGATTAAAATAATATTTTATTTATAACCATACATAAGGAGTGAGGATTTAATTACTTGCGAATTTTGACTTGCCTTTTGACTCCACAGAAGCACTAATAAAATAGTTGCGTATCCTGTTATGCGCCCATTTTATTAAGTACCCAAGTTTAATTAATTTAACTAAATTTTACGCAGGATTTTTTTTCATATTCAGTGTTGTATAAATAGGCGCATAGCGAGCTACGTAACTATTTATGCAACGCTGAAGATGGAAAAAAAGACAAGTAAAATGTTAAATTAATTATGCTTGGGTACTTAGCACGCCTGTGAAGTCAAAATTCTGCGCCAAACTTGTGGAACTTATTAAATCCCCACTCCTAAGAGAACCGTGCACGAAATAACTTCGACAACTGACTTGTCTTTTTTCTGTCTTCTGCGTTGTGGCAACAGTTGCGTAGCTGGCTATGCGCCTGTTGCCACGTCTTGAAGACAAACAAAAATCCTTCTCCAGCTGTCGAACTTATTCCGTGCGCGTTCCTAAGGAGCGAGGATTAAATAATATCCGAATTTTGACTTGTATTTTTGTCCGTCATCTGTGTTGTAGAAACAGTTACGTAGCCTGCTATGCGCCTGTTTCTACAACACAGATGACAAACAAAAATTCTGCGTCAAACTTTCGGATATTATTAAATCCTCGTTCCTAAGCGACCGCTAGAATCCAAGATCCAGCCAATTTTCTGGAATAATAATAAAATTAAGAGAGATAAAATGAGTAGATGTGCTGCCATACAAATGGCATCAAGCCCTAATGTTGCTTCAAATTTACTGGAAGCCGGAAAACTAATTGGCGAAGCTGCAAAAGCCGGAGCAAAGCTAATTGCATTACCTGAAAACTTTGCCTTAATGGGTGTGCATGAACTTGATAAAGTAAAAGTACGTGAAGCTGATCAAGAAGGACCAATCCAGACTTTTTTGTCCGAAACTGCAAAAAAACATAATGTCTGGTTAATAGGGGGGACTGTTCCGCTGGTTGCCGATAATGAGAATAAAATTAGAGCCGCTTGCTTGGTTTACAATAATCGAGGAGAAAGAGTGGTTCGTTACGACAAAATCCATTTATTTGATGTCAGTGTCCCAGATACCAATGAAGAATATAAGGAATCTGATTCGATTGAGAATGGAAATGAGGCAGTAGTCATAGATACCCCTTTTGGAAAAGTAGCGTTGGCCGTTTGCTATGATTTACGCTTCCCTGCTTTTTTTCGGAAATTGCTGGATAAAGGTATGGAAATACTGGTTATTCCATCGGCCTTTACTGCAGAAACCGGTGCTGCACATTGGGAAACTTTGTTACGTGCAAGAGCAATTGAAAATCTCTGTTATGTGATTGCCCCAAATCAGGGTGGCTTTCATTTAAATGGACGTAAAACTTATGGTCATAGCATGATAATTGATCCGTGGGGCGTAGTGTTGGATTGTTATAAAACAGGTGCTGGCTTTGTCAGTGCTGAAGTGGATAGAGAGCGACTGGAAAAAGTGCGGGCATCGTTCCCCGTACTCGGGCATAGGCGATTTTATTGTGAATAATGGGCTTTGTAAGAACGTTGGAATACTTGGCATATTAGGCCTGTTTTTAGTCTCTTGTTCTGATAGTACCCATACACGTTATAAAGATACCAGTGCGCTTGAGGCACCACCCAGGATAAAAATTGTAAGAAAAACAAAAACAGTAAAAAAGGATGAAGCTGAATTAAATAATACTGGGTTAGGTAAAAATGTTGTTTTAGAGGCATTAAGTGATATACATATCATAAAGATTAAAAAACTATTTGATCGCTCTTGGAATATAGTTGAACAATCCATCAAGCTTAATGAAATAGAAATAACTGATAAGAACAGAGAGCAAGGTATATTTTATGTTTTGTATGATCCAGAATCTGAAAAACAGGACAATTCGAGTATATTTGACACGCTGACTTTTTCTATATTTGAAAATAACCCAGTCGCCTTTGAAATATCAGTGGTTTGGCAGGATAATAATACTGAAGTGACTGCGAAGCAAATTATTCAAGAAAATGAACTGCTAGATGATGAAGACAATAATGAATGGGTTGGCACTGTCGATGACAGTGCAAAATTAATAAAAACCTTATTTAAAACAATTCGAGATGACTTGCCAATTAACTGATTTTATAGTGTGTAATTAAAACTGTAGAGCGGACTTTAATCCGCAATTTTAACTATAGAGGATATATAGCGGTCTATGGTTATCTATGCGAAACAGTTAAGTAGTTTGCTACGCGTCAGTTGCTCAAATTATTACTTACCTAATTCCTTAGCGGACTAAAGTCCGCTCTACAATGTAAAATCTCATAGAAACACTGGATATGTTATTTCGACAAATCACTTTTTTCAAAATCAAAAACACTAAATGGAAATATTAAATCAAGTAAAGCAATCACTACTTTTGCCTAATGGTATGCAGGATAGAGATATAGATAAAATCATGGATAGCATGCTAAGTGCACAAGTTGATATTGCAGATATATATTTTCAGTCTAGCCATTTTGAATCTTGGGTATTAGAAGGCGGCATAGTCAAAGAGGGCTCTCATAGCATAGAACAAGGTGTGGGCGTTCGTGTCGTGTCTGGTGAAAAAACTGGTTTTGCCTACAGTGATCGGATTGAACTTCCCACATTACTTGAGGCGGCAAAGAGTGTAAAAGCCATTGTCAGACAAGGTCAGGATGTAAGCAGGGAATTGCAAGGAGTTTCAAATTGGCCTCAGTACTATGCACCTATTAACCCTTTGAAATCATTGATTGATCAGGAAAAAATTGATTTGCTACGTCAAGTTGATATTGAAACACGCAAACTGGATAGCCGGATTGAAGAGGTAATTGTTAGCCTGGTTAGTGTCCATGAAAAAATTCTAGTAGCAAACCATGACGGATCCTTAGCTGCCGACATTCGTCCATTGGTTCGAATGAATGTTAGTGTCATTCTGGAAGAAAATGGAAAACGCGAACAAGGTAGTATGGGTGGGGGAGCAAGACTTGATTACAGTTATTTTCTAGATCAGGAAAAAGCTCTAGGCTATGGAAAAGAAGCACTTAGGCAGGCAATAGTCAATCTAGAGGCAACAGCTGCTCCAGCAGGAAACATGACGGTAGTATTGGGTTCAGGCTGGCCAGGAATCTTGTTGCATGAAGCGATAGGTCATGGTTTAGAAGGAGATTTTAACAGGAAAGGCACCTCAGCTTTTAGCGATAAAATGGGGCAGCGAGTGGCTTCTGAATATTGTACTGTGGTTGATGATGGTACTTTGCCAGATAGGCGAGGTTCCTTGAATATTGATGATGAAGGTATTCCTACAGAAAAAACAGTGTTAATTGAAAATGGCATACTCAAAGGCTATATGCAGGACAAACTGAATGCAAAACTCATGGGTTGCAAGCCAACAGGCAATGGACGACGAGAATCTTATGCACATTTACCCATGCCTAGAATGACTAATACCTATATGTTGCCTGGATCTCATGATCCCGAAGAAATCATCAAATCAGTAAAAAAAGGCTTGTATGCCAGAAACTTTGGCGGCGGACAAGTTGACATTACCTCTGGAAAGTTTGTGTTTTCTGCCAGTGAAGCCTATATGATTGAAAATGGAAAAATCACTTATCCTGTGAAAGGCGCTACATTAATTGGCAATGGCCCTGAGGTTTTAACCAAGGTATCAATGGTTGGAACGGATTTGGAACTGGATCCCGGTGTTGGAACCTGTGGTAAAGAAGGTCAAAGCGTTCCTGTTGGTGTTGGTCAGCCTACCTTAAAAATTGACGGATTAACTGTTGGCGGAACCAATATTTAATCGTTTAACCTCTATTCTAATACTACTTAATTAACAAACAATGACTTAGGTTGTAGGTTAAGTTGGCATATCAAGCAAAGCGCGATAACCTAACCCAATATTTTAAGCTATCGTTTATTTAAGTTAATGTTCCTTATGCAAGCAGTCTTAAACTCTATGCTATTTTTTCCTAATCAATTAATAGAACTATTGTGCAAAACCACGAAGAAATCAATCAATTAAAAAATCTAGCTCAGGATTTGCTGGATGAAGCAAAAAAACAAGGTGCCACTTCTGCTGAAGTGGGCTTAAGTATGGAGACTGGACTTTCTGTTACTGCTCGTTTAGGTGATGTAGAAACCATAGAAAATCATTGTGACCAAGGTTTGGGAATTACCGTTTACATCGGTAAAAAGAAAGGCTCAGCCAGTAGCAATGACTTATCTCAAAATTCAATTCATGAAACTGTCAAAGCAGCTTGTAGTATTGCTAGTTTTTCTAGTGAAGATGAATATGCTGGTCTTCCAGAACAAACATCTCTGGCGACTGAATTCCCTGATCTAGACAAAAACCATCCCTGGAATATCAATTCTGAATTAGCCATAGAAATGGCGATAGAATGCGAAGATGCTGCTCGTTCATTTCATACCGAAATCAATAATTCCGAAGGTGCGACGGTAAATAGTCATCAAGGTATCAGAGTTTTAGGTAATAGCTTAGGGTTCTTACAGGGTTATCAATCTACCAGACATTCAATTAGTTGTTCAGTTTTGGGGGAGCGCAATGGAAACATGCAGAGAAATTATTGGTATGACGTTTCCCGAGATGCAACAAAGCTAGAGTCAACTCATTCTATTGGTATAAAAGCAGCCGAACGTACACTTGAGCGTCTTGATGCGCGAAGCCTGACAACACGACAATGTCCGGTTTTATATTCATCTGATGTGTCTTCTGGCCTAATCGGCTCACTAATTGGTGCCTTGAGTGGCGGAAGCTTGTACAGAAAAACAAGTTTTTTACTGGATGCTTTAGACTCTCAAATATTTCCGGAATTTGTTCATATCCATGAGCAACCTTATCTGAAAGCAGCATTAGCCAGTGCTGCATATGATGCAGAAGGTGTCAAAACGTCAAGCAAAGACATAATAGCCGATGGAATAGTTAAAAGTTATATATTAAGTAGTTATTCTGCCCGTAAGTTATCTATGAAAAGTACTGGAAATGCTGGGGGTGTGCATAATTTATCAGTTGATTCTGGGGATAATGATTTTACTGCAATGCTCAAGCAGTTGGATAAGGGCGTTTTGGTAACTGAATTGATGGGACAAGGTGTCAATATGCTGACAGGCGATTATTCCCGTGGTGCTTCAGGTTTCTGGGTAGAAAATGGACAGATACAATATCCAGTTGAAGAAATTACCATTGCAGGCAATTTAAAAGATATGTTTAAAAATATGGTATCGGTTGGTAATGATGTGGATTATCGAGGCAATATTAGAACGGGTTCTATATTAATAGAACAAATGTCTATAGCAGGTGAATGATTTTTTAGAAATACATGTTGAAAAAGAAAGGGAATAGTTTTGCTATTGCTGTTTTGGAAATAGCTAAAACTATTTCACTCCCGTTATTTGTCCCAGTTTTAACTGGGTGTTCGCTTTATTTTGAGCAGACTGAATTCCGCTCAACCCTAATGCTACTAACTTAAAGAAGAATAATAATATATTAATAAACAATACTTTAAGAAGGTAGGTTGCGTTAGGCTTTTAGCGCAGCGAAAAAACGTAATCCAACAACACATTGATTGATGGAGAGTGTTGGGTTACGTTATCGCGCTTCGCTTGATAAGCTAACCCAACCTTACAGCCTAAGCCATTGTTAATACCTTAAGGGAGCTGGAAATAAATAATCGTCCATTATTGGACAGGATTTTTGTTTGTCTTTGATCGTGCAGCAATAGGCGCATAGCGGGCTATGTAACTGTTGCTGCACGATCGAAGACGGACAAAAAGACCAGCAAGATTGGATGATTATTCTTTTCCATCTCCCTAACCTTAGGTAAACAGTATTACACTCTACCTCGCTCACATGCTTTGCAATATATCTTCTATCAACTGCGGCCCACGAAAAACCAGACCGCTGTATATTTGAACCAGACTTGCTCCTGCCGCTAATTTTTCTTGCGCATCTGTTGCTGATAAAATACCACCTGCCGCTATAATCGGAATTCGATCCTTTAATTGAGAGCTTAAACCAACAACCACTCGTGTTGACAATTCTTTGACCGGTGCACCACTCAATCCACCCATTTCTTCAGCATGAATATGTCCTTGAATAGTATCTCTGGAAATAGTGGTATTAGTCGCAATCACGCCATCAATTTCAAATTCGAGTAATAACTTGGCTATATGAATGACTTCATCATCATTCAAATCAGGGGCAATCTTAACCACTAATGGGGTGTATTTATGATGTTTTTCTTGTAGCCTTAGCTGCTCTTCTTTTAACTCGGATAGCAAGTTTTTAATTTCATCACCTTGTTGTAACTGTCGCAGGTTTTTAGTGTTGGGTGATGAAATATTAAGTGTAATATAACTGGCTAAAACATAACTTTTTCGTAAGCCTATTAAATAATCATCAATGGCATTTTCAATAGGTGTATCAAAGTTTTTACCAATATTAATCCCCAAAATACCTTTATATTTAGCACGATTAACTTGTTCAATTAAATGATCTACCCCAAAATTATTAAACCCCATACGATTGATAATAGCGTTATATTCAGGGAGCCTAAATAGGCGAGGTTTAGGATTACCTAGCTGGGGTCGAGGTGTTACCGTTCCAATTTCTAAAAAACCAAAACCGAGCGCAGAGAGAGCATCAATATAATCTCCATTTTTATCCATCCCTGCAGCCAGTCCAACGGGATTTTTAAAATTCAAGCCCATGATTGAAATGGGTTTATTATCTGATTTTGCTTTACTCAAAACTGATAAGCCAGTTTGATAGCTAAATCTTAATAGTTGTAGCGTAACCTGATGAGCCAATTCAGGATCAAGTTTGAATAGAATTGGACGAATGAAGGGGTATAGGTTCATGATGTTGATAATTATGAAAAAGTAACCAATTTAGGCAGCTGGCAATAAATAACCTGCCCATATTGTGCAGTATTTTTGTTTGCCTTCTTTATTGTATTTACAGGCGCATAGTAGGCTACGTAACTGTTGATATAGTGAGGAAGACAGACAAAAAGGCAAGTAAGATGGGTGGGTTATTTGTTGCCAGTTGCCTTATACTTTTGACATCTTATTTGAGCCCATTAATTGATAGGGCTCTGGGTCTATACATGGCGGTCTGTCTAAAATCAAATCCGCCATTAAATGAGCAGAAGCAGGAGCCATGACCAGGCCATTTCTAAAATGCCCAGCGTTAATATACAGATTGTTTATTTCTGAGTGCCTGTCAATATAAGGTACACCTTGCTTGGTTCCTGGTCGCAATCCAGCCCAATGATTGATCAACGGCATTTTGTTTAATTCTGGCAATAACTCTGTAGCAAACGAATAAAGTTTCTCTTTGGTTTCTGAAGTCGTGGATTTATCAAATTCAGAATATTCCACAGAACTCCCCGCTATTATCTTGCCATCTCGACGAGGTATTAAATAATGATCATTATCCAGAACCATAAAAGGCAATGTATCAGAGTTAGCATCAAACAATAACATTTGACCTTTGACAGGAAAGACATCAGGTTTTATGCAGTCAGGTAATAAATTATTCAGCAGTTTGCCTGTCCATGCGCCTGCGCTAATCATTATCTGATTAACATCAAACATTCCTAGATTAGTTAAAATCTTGTTGATTTTGCCATTTTCTATCGAGCAATCAAACACTTCACAATTTTCTATAAATGAAACACCTTGTTTAATTAGATAGGCTTTTAAAGATTTTAATAGTCTGGGGTTACGCGCCTGAGCAATGGAAGGGAGCCATAACGGCGATATAGTTTGAGTATTCAAATTACTAAAAAAATGGCTATTGGCATTTTCAAAAGCTATGTCATTTTGGCGACACCAATCAATTGCCCGTTCACTATCAGGGTTTTTACAAATCAGCAAACCACAGTTATACCATTCTGGATCTATTTGTGTAGCGTTATATAACTCATTGGAAAGCCCAGGATATTGTTTAATACTTTCTAATACTAGCCTACTAATTGCCAGTGGTTGTCGCCATGGGTATAAAGGTAGCAATATTCCTCCACCTGCCCAAGAAGACTCTTGCCCAGTAAATGATTTATCGAAAATAGTGACACTGCAACCCGCTTCTATCAGTTTCTTGGCTGTTAATAAACCAATAATTCCGCTTCCGACAATAGTAACCTCAGAAGTATTAGTCATGTTTATATAGTATGTTATTTTTTAAAATTATTTAGAATCAGAATTAATTCTGATAGAAATCAGTTGCTAAACCCTGTTACAAGAAAAATCTGTATGATTAATTTTCTGGAATTCTTAGTACATGGTTGATAATCGTGATCTACAGGTATCTTTGTAAGTACCCAAGTAAAATGTTAAATTAATTATGCTTGGATACTGAGAATCAACTGCACTAATATTCACTGTCCTGTTCTATCCAGACTTTTTAAAAACAAGCCCTATTTCTGGAGTGCTAAAACATGTTTTAGCACTCCAGAAATAGGACTATCAATTGTAAATTATTCATTGCAGAAATAATATCTAGCGTTAATTTGTATTACTTACGTCACTTTAAATTTTATTCCTGTTGCTATTACGAAGCCAAATAAAGAAAACTTGAGAGCTGTTTGCAAAAAATTGTAATGTAGAAGGTTTTTCTGCATTCAATCTCTAAGTTAATCAACAGCAATTTTCAAGCTACTGTAAAGGAATCTTACCTAAGATAGTGTGCGTAGTATACATGAGCTAAAAAAGAACGATATTGTTGTTTTTTTTATACAATCATACTAATTTTTTTAAGACATCCCTTTATATCATTGAAAAACATAGAAAGATGAAAGCAATAATAATGACTGTAAAACTTGTAAGGATTTTGATTTACTGCTATTATTAGCACCGTATAAAAGATTCTGTTGTATTTTGGCAAATACATATAACAACAACAACCTCTTGAGGGGGAGCAATGATCAAAAAAACTAAAACAGCGCTAGGTCTAGCTACAGCGACTTTAACTTTGGCAGGAGCATTGGTTGCTCCACAAGCCAGTGCACAAACACAAGCTGAACGCGTAGCTGATGCAGCTGCTAAAAAAACAGCAGTTTTAGAAGCACAAGTTAATGAAATGGCAACAATGATGGAAGCCATGCAAGCTGAATTAAGCCGTGTAAAGTCAGTGACTGCTGATGCTACACTTGCAAATACAGCAAAAGTTCAAGAACTGGATCAATGGGTTGCTTCTATACAGCACGCACCAGTTCAACAGCCTAGAGATATCGGCATGTTCTTCGCCAGAGGTGGTTGGATGCGCATGAATCATAGCCGTGGTTCAACTGTCGATGCTTTAGGCGCAGGTACTGGAGTGGGTACTGATATTCTGACCTCTGAAGTAGATAACGATGCTTTTTATTATGGCGGTGGTTTTGAATACACTGTTAACAATGATTTATTCGGTTTATGGGATGGTACCTCTTTCATCGTTGAATTTGGTATTGAATATTCTGAACTTGGTGAAAGAGAAGAAAGTGGCTTGACTCGTGCCATCACAACATTAGATACAGTTAACGGTGGTACTTTGTCGATACCTGGAGTACTTCCAGGTAACTTGCAAAAAAGCGTAACAGTTAACATGCTAAGAGTGAATGCATCACCCAAAATTAAGTTCATGCATGGTAGCAAACTTAGACCTTGGATCATTCCTATGGGCTTAGATTTTAACATCATCAGCCCTCCATCTGATGCGGTAACCGTATTAAATACTGGCATGAACTTTGGTGCAGGTGTTGATTATGAACTTTACAGAGGTATTACCATTGGTGTCGACGGTCGTTATCACTGGACTCCAGATGATATTGACGGTATAGATACAGACGGTTTTCAGTTAGGCGGAATGATCGGGTTTAAATACTAGACATAGACTAATTAAATCAGTCAAACAAGGGAAGGTGTTAAAACCTTCCCTTTTTTTATGGATAAATTAACTGTTCATTACCAGCATTATATGAAAACGCTTTATCCTGAAATAGAACCTTTCCAACATTTTTTTTTAAAGACTGAGACTAAACATTCAGTTTATGTCGAACAATCGGGCAATCCAAAAGGACTTTCAGTCCTGTTTCTTCATGGCGGCCCTTGTTCTGGAACAAAACCTGATCATCGGCGCTATTTCAACCCTGAAAAATATCATATTATCCTGATGGATCAACGAGGTTGTGGGCAATCTTTACCTTTTGGTGAAATTGAAAACAACACGACACAGGATTTAATAGATGATATGGAGAAAATCAGGTCCCAGTTGAATATAAAACAATGGTTATTATTTGGTGGATCATGGGGAAGTACTTTAAGCTTGTTATATGCACAACAACATACCGAAAAAGTCTTAGGCATGATTATTCGAGGTGTTTTTTTAGCCAGACAAAAAGACATGGAATGGTTTATCAAAGAAGGTGTGAGTAATATTTATCCGGAAAAATGGCAGCAATTATTATCTAGTATTCCAAAAGACTCAAGATCTGATGCGCTAAAAGGTCTATATGATGCAGTTTTTGGAACAGATGAAATAACCAAAAGGCGTGTCACTAGAGCCTGGATAAACTGGGGTGGGCAGGTCGCTTTAAAAGATGAATTTAAAGAAGATGTCAAACCACTATCGGTATCAACTAAAATGGTGGAACAGGTACAAATGGAATTACATTATGCAGAAAATAAATATTTTATTACAGAGAATCAGATTTTAAATGACTGTATTTCCATTCAGCATATTCCTACGATTATTATTCATGGGCGAAATGATTTAGTTTGTCCAATGGAAGCGGGTATGAGTTTATCAAAAGCCTTACCACAGGCCGAATATATTATTTTGCCAAATGCAGGTCATATAGCCAGTGGTTCAGACATGATTGATGCATTAGTCAATGCAAGCGATAAAATGTTAAATGTTATTCAATAACCTTATAAAATTAATCTGTAGAGCGGACTTTAGCTCGCTTCTCCCTAAAATAACGGATTAATATCCATTCTAAATCACTAATGAAGAATAAAAAACGCTTAGTTATTACAATGACCGGTGCAACAGGTGCTATTTATGGCGTTAGGATGCTACAAATACTACAAGACCAAGAAGAATGGGAATCTCATCTGGTTATCTCAGCAGCAGGATTGGTCAACCTAAAGTACGAAATGGACATGGATCGTTCCACATTATATAAATTAGCCAATGTGGTACATGGATGCAATGATATTGCCGCTAGTATTGCCAGTGGTTCCTTTAAAACTGAAGGTGTAATAATAGCACCCTGCTCAATGAAAACCTTAGCCGCAGTTGCTCATGGTTTTGGCGATAATCTTATTTCAAGGTCTGCTGATGTGGCGTTAAAGGAGCGACGACGATTGGTTATTATGCCTAGAGAAACCCCGTTAAATTTAGCCCATATTCGTAATATGGCAACTGTCACTGAAATGGGGGGGATCATATTTCCACCCATGCCGGCTTTTTACAATAAATCAGATTCTATAATAAAAATGGTAGATGAAGGTGTAGGCCGTGTATTAGATATGTTTGGTGTGGATGTGACTGGATTATTTAAACCATGGGAAGGTTTATAAGCACTATTTTATATTAATGACTTAG
>CAYNRB010000057.1:0-16079 GCA_964399475.1 uncultured Methylomarinum sp. | reverse complement strand
TAATATACAAAGGTATTTTAAAACAAAAGAATAGCAAATGTCTTTTGTTTTTGTCCTAATTTATACGCCTCTATACCTGCTCCTTGATAATTTTTTTTGCATTATTCCTTCATCACACGTGTCAGTTTCAATTGGATACAATCAATAATCATACGACTAACTTTTAGATACTCTTATCTCCTCATTCAATAAAATGAAGTTGTATTAATTTAGTTAAAATACCCATAGATGATCAGAATAAAAGTAATGAGATTACCAGATAAAGCTTATATTTATTACTAGACCAAATGTTGAAGTAAGATTGAAAACATGTTTATCGCTCTAATCTTGCGGCGTTCATAGATTTAATGGTATTTCATTAAAGAAATGCAGGAAATCTATTGTTCAGCTCAACAAATACGAAATACCACCAGTGGATCAGTCTTCCATGATAAAAATTTCAATAGTTTTAATGGGTAATGAGCATGTTTTGTAAATGATGCGCTAAATGTAGCACCATAGAAAAATAATTGGTGGAATAAACAGTACTTGATCATCAGAGTATTTAAATTGAAGAATTTAGAGAGGGAGATGAGTTGATGTCCTTTGTGTATATATTCTTATATTAAAAAGGGTTTTTAATCAATAAAATTAAGTAAAAGACAAAATTTCTGGAGCTATTGAATAAAAAATAGGCAATAGAATCTATAACACCTTGAATTTCCACTAATCTAATATAGACTTAAAAGTAACTTAATTTGAGAAATAATGATAAGTGAGTTTGTTTAAAAAATTGTTAGGAAGGAATAATGCCAATCAGGGTATCGTTGCATTAAATTTTAGTGCTGATGGTATAGCTGTGGCAATTTCTCGGATAAATGAAAGCCAGAAACCAACTCTTTTGCACAGTGAATTTATTTCTACGCATAATAAAAATTCTGTTCTAAAAGAATTGACTGAAAAATTTCAATTACATCAATATGACTGTTATCTGGTTTTGGCTTCTGATGATTATAGATTGATTACTATGGATGCACCTGCTGTTGCTGAAAACGAAGTTTCTGAAGCAATACGCTGGAAAATCAGTGAATTAATTGATTTTGATATAAATGATGCGGTAATTGACTATTATCATTTGCCAGACATGCAACGTGCGAACAGTGAAAAAATGCTTGAAATTATTGCTACTTCTAAATCGACAATCCAACCTTTGGTTGATATGTGTATTAGCAATAACTTACAGCTCAAAGTAATTGATATTATGGAAACAACATTAAGGAATCTTGCGACTTTATTGCCAGAAAATGATAGAGGAATCGCTGTATTACATCTGGAAAAAAAATCAGGAAGAATTTTAATTCAGCAGCAGGGCAAAATCTATTTGAATCGAAAGTTGGGAATGGGCTTTGAGCGACTAGGATTAACTAGTAGTTTAATGAGTGAAGAACAAATATCGCTAGAATATAATGCTTTGGCGTTGGAAATTCAACGTTCTTTTGATTATGTAGAAAATTATTATGGCATGTCATCAATTACAAGCCTTGCTGTTATACCGATCCCTGAAAAAACACAGGAGTTTTTAAATTCACTCAATAGCAAACATGGTATTACAGCCAGAGTAATGGACTTATCAGCAATTATTGACGGAGATATATTACTGGATGATCAAACTCAATCTTTCTGCACCTCAGTGATCGGCGCAACCTTGCGTAACAATCAAGAATTCGTATGATTCAGCAAATTAACTTATATCAGGATGTTTTAAAATCAGGTCAGAACCAGTCTGTAATAAATAATCTTGTTATTAGCATTATTGTAGTAATCGCCTTGATTGCAATGTTAAGTATTTATTTCTATATGGATTTAAATGCGACAGAAAAAAAACTGCACAGTGTCAAAAAACAGCTGACAGAAACCGAAGTACGGATACAACAGTTGCAAATTCAATATCCTGATAGGCAGATCAATACTTTGCTTATTCAAGAAATTGCCCACGTACAAAAATTACTCTCTAGCCTGTCTCAAGTTATTAGTGTGTTGACTGATAAAACTTCTGTTCAGAACCAGGGGTTTTCCCAATACTTTTCAGCACTTGCCAGGCAAAGTATTCCTGAGGTCTGGCTTAATACGATTATTATTAATACTGAAAATAATCAGCTACAATTTAAAGGTAGTAGCTATAACCCGGAAAAAATTCCTGTTTTATTACAAAAATGGCATCAAGAGCCTGTATTTCAAGGAAAAGATTTCGCACAATTATCCCTGTTGCAGGCAGAAGAGAATGAAAACCAGATTGATTTTATAGTCAGTTCAAAGGCAGGAATATTAAAAGGAACGGGTCATGAATGAGGGCTGGATAGATAAATTTAATAGCCTGACAGGACGTGAAAAAATAATTATTTGTAGTACACTTCTAGTTCTGGTTTGGGCGACATGGGATACGTATTTCTACCAACCTCTATCTGTTCAGCATAAACTGGTTTTAACAGAATTGGCAACTGCAAATGTTCAACTATTAGCTAAACAACAATTAGCTACTCAGATAGAGAATGCAGGGAAAACAGATCCTGACAAGGCCAATAGATTAAATTTATTACAGCTCAAAGAACAACAAGCTAAACTCCAGAAACAAATGGGGTTAGGCGAAAAAAAATTTGTTCCTGCTCATTTAATGGCAAAAGTATTGCAAGATTTGTTGCAATACAATAAAGGTTTAAAGTTATTAAAGTTGGAAACCATTCCTGTTACTACATTATCCGTAACTGGACAGCAGCAATCCTGGGTCTATCTGCATGGTTTATCTATCACCTTAAGTGGAAATTTTTTTAACACCTTAGATTATTTAAAATCTATGGAATCATTGCCTTGGCGTATTAACTGGGAAGCAATTGAATATAAAGTAAAAAAATATCCACTGGCCGAAACCAGGCTTCGTGTCTATACCTTAAGTTTTGAGGAGAATTGGCTTGGACTTTAATACTTTGTTTTTTTTCCTGAGTATTGTGCTCTACTCTGGTATTAGCTTTGCAGAGTTAAAAGACCCCACAACTCCCACATTTTATCACTCAGAAAAAAAAATAGTTAATACTCCGGAGCAACAAGAAAGCCTAAAGCTATCAGCTATATGGGTAACAGGAAAGAATAAACGTGCAATTATAAATGGTATGACAATTAAGCCAGGTGAAAAACTTTTTTCTGATATCGAACTTGTAAAAATTTTAAAGGATTCAGTTTTAATCAAACAAAATGGCGAGACTCGACGGCTATATTTATTAAATCAATCGTATAAAACCAGTAATTTTAAAACGCAATCCAGATGAAACCAATAATCAGCCTCATTTTTGTCTTATTCATGTTACTTTCCTGTTCCACTATTCCTGTGGCTACTGAGCAAACAATAGATGATTCCTTTTCGGATGCCGCTGTTAAAGCCCCATTAGTAGCTACTCAAATTTCGTCTTTGGCTGATACAAATACTAAAATTAATCCAGCTTTAATTGCTCCCAGTAGTCATTTGAAACACACGTATTTTAATATTTCATTACATGATGTTGAGGCTCGGGAGTTTTTCATGGGCCTGGTTATTGATACCGTAGAAAATATGTTAGTTCACCCCGATGTGAAAGGTTTAATTTCATTGGAATTAAAAAATGTGACGGTTGACGATGTGATGAGCGCGGTACAAAAAGTTTATGGTTACGATTATAAGAAAAATAAAATTGGCTATATAGTCTATCCAGCTACCTTGCAAACAAAGATTTTCAAAATTAACCGGCTTGATCTGATTAGAGAAGGAGAATCGAATACCCGAGTATCTTCTGGCCAGATAGCTGGAAGTTCAGACAATTCAGCAGAAGATGATGGTAACAATGAATCCTCATCAGATGACGGTTCAAATTCGCTTTCATCGGGTAGCTGGGTCAATACTTCCACAAAATCAGACTTTTGGAATGAAATAGAAATTGCTTTAAAGTCCATATTATCAGTCGATCCTCAGGCAACGGTTGTCATCAGTCGTCATACTGGGGTGATAGTTGTTCGAGCAAAGCCTATGCAACAACGGGAAATAGAGCAATATATTGCTATCACTCATCATCAAATCAATAGGCAAGTTATAATTGAGGCAAAAATTATTGAGATTATTCTTGATGATAGTCACCAGGCTGGTGTCAATTGGCAAAGTGTCGTTCGAGAAGCTATAGAAACAGCGCCTGTACTTACTGGTGTTGGTGCAATAGGCACTTCATTTAGAAATGTTTTTACAGTAGGTGCAACTGCGGGTGATTTTAGTGCGTTTGTTGAGTTTCTTGAAACCCAAGGTAAAACCAACATATTGTCCAGTCCACGAATTTCTACTTTAAATAATCAGAAAGCTATTATTAAAGTGGGGAGTGATGAATATTTCATTACAGATGTTTCATCAGATACCATTACCACAGGCACCAGCACAATTGTTAATCCTGATATTACATTTACCCCGTTTTTTTCAGGTATAGCGTTGGATGTTACGCCTCAGATTAATGATGCAGATGAAATTACATTACATATTCATCCTTCAATTACCCGTGTGGAAAATAGAATTAGAAACTTTACTATCAATGGACAAAACAACTCTATTCCTCTTGCTTTAAATACCATTCGTGAATCTGATAGTATTGTTAAGGTCAAAAGTGGGCAAATTATTGTGATTGGTGGCTTAATGCAAGAGATCAGGGAAGAAAATAAAAAAGGAATCGCTGGGCTTTCACAAATACCCTATTTAGGAAATTTATTTAGGGTAAATAGTCTGGAAACCCAAAAATCAGAGCTGGTTATTTTACTTAAAGCTACGATAATTAATGACCAGAACGAC
Organism: uncultured Methylomarinum sp.; assembly: GCA_964399475.1. Taxonomy (GTDB): domain Bacteria; phylum Pseudomonadota; class Gammaproteobacteria; order Methylococcales; family Methylomonadaceae; genus QPIN01. Next base: position 11,248 of record CAYNRB010000057.1, on the reverse strand, counting down.
TGGCTCCCCGCCCTAGATAATAGTAAACAAAATATAAAACAATTACAAAGCCATCCTCTTTGGAAATGAAATTATTTGAGAGAAGAGAAATTCCAGAACATAGAGAAGCTTATTAAATTCATTTCAGATCATGGAACTTAAAAAAAGAATTCGTATTGGTGATTTACTGGTTCAAAACCGGACTATTACCCATGAACAATTAATGTCAGCATTAACAGAACAAAAGAAAACCGGGCGAAAACTGGGTCGAACGCTGATTGACCTGAATTTTATAAACGAAACAGATCTGCTTAACTTTCTTTCTCGCCAACTACAAATTCCTTTTATAGACATCACCAATTATCAGCGTGATGAAAAAGTTGTCAATGAACTGCCTGAAAGTATAGCCAGGCGATTCAGAGTCATGTTGCTGGAAAACAATGAACATGATGTTTTACTGGCAATGGCGGATCCTACCGACTTAATGGGACTGGATGAGTTAACCCGAATTTTTAAAAAAAGAATTCGCCAAGTAGTGGTAAGAGAAAGCGACTTATTATTTGCCATCGATAAAAGCTATCGCCGTACAACTGAAATCAGTGATCTGGCTGGTCAGTTACATGATGAATTAGAAGATAATGATTTTGATTTTAATTCACTGATAACCTCTGATGAAGTGGCTGAAGCACCCGTAGTCAAATTATTACAATCTATTTTTGAAGATGCTGCTCAAGTTAATGCTTCCGATATCCACATCGAACCTGATGAGAAAGTGCTACGTATCAGACAGCGAGTTGACGGAATTTTAAATGAGCATGTTTTAAATGAAGTTAAAATTGTTTCAGCTTTGGTTGTTCGTTTAAAGCTAATGTCAGGATTGAATATTTCCGAGAAAAGATTACCTCAAGATGGTCGTTTTAGTATTCGAGTGAAAGGAAAAAAACTTGATATCAGACTTTCTACATTGCCTGTCACCTGGGGCGAATCAGTTGTTATGCGCTTGCTTGATCATTCTCAAGGGCTTTTAAATCTAGATAAACTGGGGATTCCAGGCGATTTACTTGAACGCTTTAGAGGTCATATCAAAAATCCACATGGTCTGATATTAGTAACAGGGCCAACTGGTAGCGGTAAAACCACCACACTTTATGCCGCATTAGCTGAAGTAAATAAGCCCGAAACCAAAATTATTACTGCTGAGGATCCTGTTGAATACAGCTTACCCAGAATTAATCAATCTCAAATAAATGATAAAATTGGTTTAACTTTTGCCAGTGTTTTGCGTTCAGCTTTAAGACAAGACCCTGATGTCATATTAGTGGGAGAAATGCGGGATTCCGAAACAGCAGAAATAGCAATTAGAGCCTCTATCACGGGTCATCTGGTTTTTTCGACCTTGCATACCAATGGAGCTGTAGAGACCGCAACTCGGTTGTTAGATATGGGGGTAGAAGGTTACATACTGGCCAGTGCTTTGCAAGTCATTATTGCGCAAAGATTAGTCAGAAGAATATGTGAACATTGTATTGAAGAGATTGAAATCCAAGCCGCCCAAAAGACCTGGTTAACAAAAGCCTTGAAAATTGAAAGCAAGACCATCAATTTTAAGCAGGGTAAGGGCTGTCATCATTGTGGAAATAGCGGATACAGAGGAAGAATTGGTGTCTATGAGTTATTGGAAATGAATTTTCAGACATTGGATGCGTTACGCCGCCATGACTCGGCTGCATTTACTGAAGCAGCAATAAACACACCAGGATTCAGGCCTTTTACAGAATGTGCACTAGATTTTGCCAAGCAAGGTATTACCACTGTGAATGAAGTGATACGCATTACAGGGTCAGGTGTATAAATGCCTAATTTCCACTATAAAGCCCGTAATGATTCTGGTAAATTGATTGAAGGGATACTGATCGCAGAGAGTCAGAATCAAACCGCTCAAATACTTAGAAACCGGGAATTAATACCCATTACCATCAAGCAAGTTACCAATAGCAAGGATATTGGTGAACAGTTTAATCAATGGCAAGCATTACGTAGCTTGAAATTAGATGATTTAATGTTGTTTAGCAGACAAATGTACAGCTTGACCAAAGCAGGTGTACCCATTGTTCGGGCGATAAATAGTCTGGCCGAATCAACCCGGAATCTGGCATTGGCTAATGCACTTAACGATGTGGCTCGATCACTGGAAGGTGGGCTCACTTTGAGTCAGGCGATGGGTAAACATCCCAAAATATTTTCCAGCTTATTTATTAGTGTCATTAATATTGGAGAAGCGACAGGCGGACTGGATCAGACTTTTTTACAGATTTCTCAATATCTGGAGCGAGAAAAAGAAACCCAAAGCCGGATTAAATCAGCATTAAGATACCCCACCATGGTTATCATTGCGATTAGTGTGGCTATGGCTATTGTGAATGTTTATGTGATTCCCGCTTTTAAAGGTATTTTTGATAAAATGGGCACAGAATTACCCTGGCAAACCCGATTGCTTATGGGTGTTTCTGACTTTACCGTTGCATTTTGGCCTTTTATTATTGGTGGTTTGATCACCTTTTCAATTGTCTTCATAAAATACATACAGACACCCGAAGGACATTTAAAGAAAGACTACTTATTGTTAAAATTACCCGCAGTCGGAAGCATTATTTATCGTGCGACCATGGAACGATTTTCACGATCTTTTGCAATGATTCTTAATTCTGGCGTTCCCTTGATTCAAGGAATTTCTATCGTTTCTAAATCCATCGGAAATGTTTATATTGGTTCAAAATTGGATATCATGAAAATTGGTATAGAAAAAGGAGATAGCATTAGTCGAATGGCAATGAGTATTGAACTGTTCCCCCCCTTAGTGATACAAATGATTATAGTCGGTGAAGAGACGGGAAATATTAGTGAAATGTTAATGGAAGTTGCTGATTTTTATGAAATGGAAGTGGATGCTGAATTAAAAAACCTGGCCAGTGTGATTGAACCTTTTTTGCTGGTTGTGATTGGTGCCATGGTATTAGTACTAGCCTTAGGGATCTTTTTACCCATGTGGAATTTATCGGGTGCTATGCATTAGAGGTTTTAAAGTCACGTGACCTTACACATCAATATCACTATAATGATGTGTAATCATATGGGGGGAATTATGCCAACAAATTTAGCACTGGATGATAGTCTTATTAATGAGGCTTTATCTTTAGGCCAACATAAGACAAAAAAAGCCGTTGTAACTCAAGCATTAGAGGAGTATATCCAGAGAAGAAAACAATTAGAAATTTTGGATATTTTTAATTCAATTGAATTTGACGAAACATTTGATTATAAAAAACAGCGAAACAAAAAGTGAAGATAATAGTTGATACCTGCGTCTGGTCTATTGTTTTACGTAGGTCAACCCATATTGAAAGTAACTATTCTAATGAACTTAAAGAGCTGGTAAAAGAAGTTAGAGTGCTAATCATTGGGGCAATTCGCCAAGAAATATTATCAGGGATAAAAAGTAACCAACAATTTCAAATAGTGAAATCTCATTTATCTGCATTCTCAGATTTGAATTTGTGTGAGTCTGATTATGCATTAGTTGCAGAATATTTTAATTTTCTCAGAAGTAAAGGCATTCAAGGTTCAAATACAGATTTTTTAATTTGTGCAGTATCGATGAATCATGATATGCCTATTTTTACGATGGATAAGGATTTTAAATGTTTAAGAAACAGATTCCTATTCAACTACACAAACCTCGAAATTTAATCAATTAACCAGAGACACCTGAAGTTTTCTGGAAATATAATTAGCACTGTTATACGCTCCAAATTCACTGAATGCAGTAATTTTATAAACAATGGGGTTATCAATACCTTCAGAGAAATTTTGACTGCTACAAGTTAATGAAACGGAAAAGCCATTAATATCGGTAAAACTTAGGGGTGATGCAGAGGTAATATTACTGCAATTGCCACCCGAAGAAATTCTAGCAACAGACCAGCCAATTCCTGCTTTAGCCGCTTGATAAGCCCTTGCGCTTTGAATAGCAAAAACAGATGTTGCATGTTGCACGCCACTTAGCTTCACCATATAACTGCCTAGCAAACTCAATATGATTAATATAAATATGGCCATAACAATAGAAAAACCAGATTGTTTATTCATGGCGAATTATTAACATGGATTTGATGAACCAGTTTTGCTGACTCACCAGCAGCATCCGTTAATGTTATCACCAAAATTACTAACCCAGCTCGGGTAGCCGTTCCTGGGCTATAGCTAAAATTGCAACTTAATGTATTGGCTTTCGCCTGAATTTTATATGCCAGTGTTGCCAAAACCGGCGCAAGGCTATTGATAGTATAAGCAGCATCAATGTTCTTATCATATCGTCTTAACTCACCATTACTACAGCTATAGGTAATAGGCGTATCTACAATAAAAAAACGTTGTTGCGGCGACTGGTAAGGGAATAATTTTGCTGAACTTAAGCTGATGGAATCGACTGTAGAAGTATTAGAAAGTGTGGCTCGGTTATTTCCTGCATAGGCATCAGCTAAGAGTGAGCCTAAGTTATAAATAACCAGTTCGCCTATCGGCACTGAATCTAATGATCCCATTACTTCAAAACTGTTATCGGCAAGGGTAAAATCAAGTATATCACTTGATGGATCGCTAGCATCACGCTTTGCTCGGTAGCGCCCACCTTCAGTGACATGCAACAATTCAATGGTGGATCCTCCGGTAATTCTGATGCTATTAGGCAGTGCACTTCGTATATCCCTTTGCATTCGGTTTAGGGTCATCTCAGCACTATCTACTAGTGTTGTGCGTCTTTCCAAGTCAATATAACTTTTTACAGGTAGCATAATAATATCCGTTGTCATGGTCGATAAAATACCGACAATGACCATGACCATTATCAATTCGATGAGAGTAAAACCTTTTGACGTTTGCTTTAACTTAGAAAGATCAGTAGGGCGCGGATTTATAGTGCAAGCTATTGGTTTCACAGTGCTTTGAAAAAAAATTAGCCTCACCCATTCGGTTAGGCGGGTATTTTTTTTAACTGCTGTGGAATCAATAGTTTGTGCTAGAAACCGTGACTCAACTGATTTTTCTAGATTTAACATTTAAAAGTATCCGTTATAAATTCCAGAGGGGAAATGGAGACCGACAGCCACTCAGACATGCCATCAATGTAGCCTGGATGGAGCGTAGCGGAATCCGGGGGCAGTCGTACCGTTCCTTTCGGATTTCGCGCCGCTTCATCCAGGCTACCCGTTAATTCAATATCAGTGACGGTTGCCCTGGGTCTTATAGTGGATACATTTAAAAGTTAGCTCTATAGCCAACTAAATTAAAACTTGTGTCTACACCACTAACCGATACGGTTACTTTTTTAGCCGCAACACTTCCGCTTAATAGAATAGGCGTAGAAACCGCAATCAAGACATTATAATTGGATAGAATGCCGACTGAGTTCCCTAGATGATCTTTTACTCCTGTATCATTTAAGCCATTGTAATCATCAACATCATCAAACTGACTACGATCAATTCCACTATAACCACCTGTAGGGTTAACATAAGCCTGCAATAAAATTTCTTCCAGATAAGATTGAGCAATAGCAACAGCCTGATGGCGAATGACTGGGTCTGCACTATGTTTTACTGTTAGATTCATTACAGTTAACACCCCAGTAAAGGCAATACTGATTATTATCATAGACAGTATCAATTCAACTAAGGTAACGCCAGATTGTCGATTGCATAGATGTTTAATCTTTTTAAGGCGCATAAACAAATCCAGTTTCAGCAATAACACTAATCGTTCTAGTAGCATTGACCGTTAAAGTCACATTGGTTGACGCTGTTCCTAGAGAATTGAAAACAAAAGAAGCTACAGAACTAGTTAAGCTAATACCTGCTTCAGAGCCAGAATAATTACTAGTACCGAAGCTTGGATGTGGTACATCCAAAGCATAAGTTGAACCACCTGGACAGGCAGTACTGGTTGAATTACCTTGACGATGTAATGAATATTGATCAGCAGCAATAGAAACTTTTACACTACAACCTGTAGCTACAGCCAGTTTTTGAGCATAACGAATTGCATTTAAGGTATCATCAAAAAATGCCTTTTCAGCAAAGCTGTTTTTTTCAAAGAATTTGGGTAACGCCGTGGCTGAGAGTATGCCCAGCATTATGATAACCATGACTAATTCAACTAAAGTGAATCCTGCTTGTTTGTTAGTTATCATCAGATAAATTTACCTCACATTGTCAATTCCTATATTCCTGATAATGCTTGTGATCTAAGGACAGCGTTCACTTTCACACAAAATATGTATGACAGTTATAAGTAGAATTCAAATTGCTTTGAGGCTTTATTAACATATCCATAGTGAGCAATGGGTTAGGTGGTATAAACTAACAACAACCTAAAAAATCAGTCATTCATAATGCTATAGTACATACTTGCTTTCGAACGAATTCCATAGACATTCATCCACAACAACGATTTAAAATACAAATTGCAACTCTAAATATTTAAAGGGATTTATTTAGCACATTGAACCAAATCACCTTCAGTAGCAGTTGCAACAGTACACCCCCCATCCTTATAGGTATTAATTACATAAGTATCACCATTTGCTGCTGTATAGGTTATTCCAGTCAATGCCGCAACGCCTGGTGGATTAACCGCAGCAGCTAAATTAGGTACTGATGGGTAGGTGGCCGTACCAGCCAGAGCATTTTTGGAATATTCAATCGAAATGGCTGAATTTGTCGCACCGACAAACCCCAACTTAACAGATGCAGTTGCATCCGTGCCAAAGTCTACAAACTTAGGTAAAGCAGTTGCTGCCAAAATACCTAAAATAACAATAACCATAATTAATTCGATTAACGTAAAACCTTGCTGCGTATTTTTTAACATTTTTTTTCCTTTATACAAATAAATCAAAATTAATAACCTATAATTCAAAAGTATAGTAAAAATTTATTTTTTATTTATTTTTTTTAAAAATGTGAACACGGTCATTTCTTTTACTACCTATAACTGTTAAAAATAACCATGAGCATCCGAACCTTTATTTTTTGCGATATTTGTAATCCACAAGGTATTAGATCCATTGAGTTTCGAAGAGCCCCTCGAAAAGGTGAACGGATGGGGCGTCGTATTAGTGATGGTCGTATCTGGTTTGATGGCAGTTTAGCTGAAGCTATTGATAAGGGGTGGAATGGTAATGCAAAGGGACAACATATTTGTCCTGCTTGTTCAGAAGCTCACAATAAACAATGACAGTAATTCGATATTCAAAAAGGTTAAGGGACTTTAAAATATGAAAAACCATTTTTTAATTATATTCTTAATTTTTTTTGTGGGTTCAAAAAGTTATGCTGAAAATATATGTTCTTCAACCTCATCCACTGCAGATACAGGGACTATCTACGACTCAGGAGGATCCGGTGGAAATTATTCAAATTATGAAAATTGTGGTTTTTTAATTCAGCCTTCTTCTTCTCCATCAACCATTTCACTCAGTTTTTCCCAATTTTCGGTAGACAACAGTGATGACTTTCTTTATGTTTATGACGGTACTAATACATCAGGCACATTACTGGGTATATTTTCAGGTTATTCATTACCCACAACTATAACCGCTACATCAGGTAGTCTCTATCTTCGCTTTACTAGCGATTATATTAATAATTATTCTGGATTTTCAGCATCATGGACTAGCGCTAATAATTCAGGTAGCACTACATCTTGCGAAACTGTAAAAGACAGTTTTTCCAGTTTATCCTATAGCAATAATAACGGGACTCAGAACTGGTCTAATTCCTGGCAGGAAGTTGGAGAATCAGATGGTACATCTGCAGGCAAGGCGAGAGTTAGAAACGATTTATGTTCTTCAGGTTATTGTTTACGATTAGGAGTCCCTTTAGGCGTTTCTCCCAGCAGTTATTCCAATCGTGGCGTAGCAAGACAAGTTGATCTTAGCAATGCCTCTTCAGCAACTCTATCTTTTAATTATTTCAAAGGAGTTTCCTCAGGGAGTTCTAGCGTTACACTTTCAGTATCAAATAATGGAGGAAGTAGTTGGACATCTCTAAAAACCTATACTATTTCATCTTCACATTTCAGTGCTAACCCTGAAAGTTTTGACATATCATCTTATGTGTCAGCTAATACTCAAGTTCGTTTTTTGAGCACAGGTTCTAGTTCATCAGTGACTGGTATGTATATTGATGATATTGAAATTGAATATTGTAATGCAGCAGTAGCTGAACTAATAGCATCTTACAATTTTGATGATGATTGGGTCACAAACTCTAGTTTAACTGATCAAACAGGCAATTATGATGGAACGCCTACTGGAACAGTGACTCAAGTACCTGCAGGTACCAGTGAGTTAAAAGGAGACAGTTGCTCTGCTGCTGCTTTTGGTCAAGGCTATATCGATATTTCAGGACTCCCTGTTTCAACCTTGCCTGGGGCAAAAACCTCAGTTAGCTTCTGGATGTATTGGGATGGTACAAATGGTGTCATGCCAATGGGCTGGAATGAACACAATTTATGGATAATCAGTGGTGCCTTTGGCTTTAATACAGGGACAGGTGATTTAACCGGCATTTCATCATCTGGCTTATCACCTGGCTGGCATCACGTTGCAGCTGTCTTTACCAATGGAAGTGTTATTAATAACAAACTTTATATTGATGGTGTGCAGAAAACCATATCAAGTCAACGAGATGGAGTACCCAATCTGTCTAGAGCTATAGTTCAAAGCACTTTAAGAATAAGTGGCTGGGTAAGTAGCACGGGTTACCCATTCAGCGGCGGCAAGCTGGATAATTTTAAAGTTTACAATGGAGAAATGACTCAATCTCAAGTAACTGCGGACATGAATGAAACTAATGCCTGTGCGAACACAGACACGCCAGCATTTGCTTTTAACTGTGTAGAAACGGGAACAAACGGTATTTCAGGAAAGTTATACACCAAAACCACGGCTCAATCATTCAGTTATAATGTTGTTGCTTTGCGAGATGCTAGTACTATAGAAATTGATTTTGCCGATAGTGCTGATCATGCCGTAACATTTGAATTAGTTGATAATAGCTCAGGCGGTTCCTGTTCTGCTTATTCTGCATTAAATCCAGCAGTTTCCCAAAATATAGTCTTTACAGCAGCTGATGCGGGGGTTAAAACCAGTGTTTCAATGAGTTCAGCTACCGCATACAGTTCGGTTAAATGTCGTGTTACAGATACTACCGATAGTCCTAGTGTCGTGGGTTGTTCGAGTGATAGTTTTTCTATTAGGCCTACTGATTTTACCATTACATCCAATCTAACAAATACAACAGATTCAGGTCTGCCAATAGCTAAAGCAGGTGAAAACTTTACTTTAATAGCTACTGCAGGCACTGGATATACAGGCACACCAAAAATTGACACGGCCACATTACAAGCCCACTCAGGTGCAGTAAATGGGAATATCGGAGGATCTTTTAATGCAGCGGTAGCAGGAATTGCTACGGGTACTAATTTCACCTATTCCGAAGTGGGTTCACTACGCTTTACTGCTGAAGGCATTTATGATGATACGTTTACTTCGGTAGACCCCACTACTGAATGTACAGATGATTTTTCCAATACAGTGGTTTCAGAAAAAGTAGGTTGTAAATTCGGCAATACAGCCACGACCAGCTATTTTGGTCGATTTACGCCAGATCATTTTGAACTATCAGGTCAAAGCCTTGTAAACCGCAATAACTTATCCTGCTCACCCGCTTCTAATTTTACTTATACTGGAGAAGCATTTAAGACTAGTTTTACCTTGACTGCAAAAAATAGTAATAATGCTACCACTCAAAATTATAAGGGGACTTTAGCAAAATTGGATAATAGCGTAATTAGTCACTTTAATTTTGGTGCGATAGACCTGGCTGATGCAACTACACCTTTATTTGCTACAGAACTGAACTCAAGTTTAAATCTTGTTGCCTCCAGTGGCGCATGGATAAATGGTGTGGCTAACATTACAGCCTCTCTGGGATTGGCGCGTACCATAACAAATGGGCCATTTGAATCGTTTAATCTGGGAGTGGCACCTGCTGATAGTGATGGAATCATACTCGCTAGTTATGATTTGGATACCAGTGTTCCAGCTAATAGTAATGACCGAAGTTTATTAGCCACCACCAAAATTCGTTTTGGCCGTTTAAATATTGACAATGCACATGGTTCAGAACTACTACCATTGCCAGTCAATCTTTATACAGAATATTACAACGGCAATTCTTTTATCACCCATACAAATGATTCATGTACGCCGATTAATATTTCTCATTTGAAGTTTAATAGTGGATCAAATCCAATCACAGTTGGTTCGGGTACCAGCACTGCTTCTATTGCAAATTCTCCTTTAGTACAGGGCAAAGGAGATTTGTCTTTGACATCGCCAGGTGTTAACAATATGGACTCTATAGATATTTCCAGTACAACAATTTTAACTACTTTCCCTTGGCTAAGTTATGACTGGGACAGTGATGGTAGCAATGACAACTCACCCTCCGCGCGTGTTACCTTTGGTATCTACAAAGGCAATAAAAAACTAATATATTTCCGAGAAATTTATTAGTCTTTACTATAGTTAGCCCATCTTTCGATATCAATCTCACCTAAGCCATTGATTTGTAATTAATGAGCATTTTTAATTCATAAAAATGCCTTTAACCCATCTTCGTGACTTTTTCTACTCTAAATCATTGATATGTGGTAATCGTTGGGTTTTAACGAAAAAAAGTCCTTTAAAATCAATGGTGTTTTTTTTGCATTGGAAGTAGTGCCATCTTCGTCTTTTTTGGCCATAAATTTATTGACTTTTGAAAAAATTATCATCATTATTAACGAGTCGCTAGAATTTATAGAAAATATCGCCGAAATTCAACCGTTTCTAGAAAAATACAAAAATTTGTAGTGCCAACTGGATGCCATTTGAAAATTCAAGTTATTGATTTACAGGAAATGTGTCAAAAATAGTCACGAAGATGGGTTAAAATCAACAGTGTATTTTTTAGAGTAAAATGTGATGCCATAATATTTTAAATCACCCTTGCATTACTATATTTTTTTAGTCATGCTATTCCCATGTTTATTCGATGCACAACCACCCGAAGCAATGCTTCTGGCGAACCCTACAAAACCTTTCGACTGGTCGATGTTAACAACAATGCAAAAATGAGCCACATCAACAGTTGAAATTTGAGCCAGT
>CAYNRB010000056.1:0-16122 GCA_964399475.1 uncultured Methylomarinum sp. | reverse complement strand
TTATATATTATGTAATAATTATGCTTGATGATAACTACATACAGGCTAATTAGCAAAACCAAATTACACATTAGGCGATTTGTTTTGTCAAATTAGTAACTCTACCAATTTAGACTCCTGAAATTGGTGCGAACCCAATATTCTCAGCAGATATAAATTATCGCTTAAATGAGGGGCGTGATAGGTTATGAATTTCTTCTTTTAGCTTGATTTGTTTGTTATAATTGATCGTTTTCGTTGGGTTGTTGTATCTTTTTTTGTAAAAGATGTAAACAGCACAGTGATATTAGGAAGAAACCATGCTTTTTGCATAAACACATAAAACGGATCAATGTCAGAATTCGCCAAAGAAATTATTCCTGTCAATCTCGAAGATGAGATGAAGCAATCCTATCTGGACTATGCAATGAGTGTCATTGTCGGTCGAGCGCTTCCGGATGTTAGAGATGGTCTTAAACCCGTACATCGACGAGTTTTATTTGCGATGAGTGTGTTGGGGAATGACTGGAACAAAGCCTATAAGAAATCAGCGCGTGTTGTCGGTGATGTCATTGGTAAATATCATCCACATGGTGATACCGCCGTTTATGACACGATAGTACGGATGGCGCAGCCGTTCTCCATGCGTTATATGCTGATAGACGGGCAGGGTAATTTTGGTTCTGTCGATGGTGATTCGCCTGCTGCTATGCGATATACCGAAGTACGCCTGGCTAAAATATCCCATGAGATTCTGGCCGATCTTGATAAGGAAACTGTCGATTTTGTTTCCAACTATGATGAGTCTGAATCTGAACCGTCAGTAATGCCGACAAGGTTACCTACTCTGCTCGTTAATGGTTCATCAGGTATTGCGGTAGGGATGGCGACTAATATACCGCCGCATAATCTAACAGAAGTTATAAATGCCTGTTTGATGCTGATCGAAAACCCAGAAAGCTCTCTAACCGATTTAATGCAGCTAATACCTGGGCCTGATTTCCCGACTGCCGGGTTTATTAATGGTGCTTCGGGTATTTATGAAGCTTACAGTACGGGTAGAGGACGCATTCATTTGCGTTCACGTTGTCATTTTGAGGAAATGCGTGAAGCTGGACGTCAGTCCATTATTGTCACTGAATTGCCCTATCAGGTTAACAAGGCCAGATTACTTGAAAAAATAGCCGAGATGGTTAAAGAAGCTAGGCTTGAAGGTATCAGTGGTCTACGGGATGAATCGGATAAAGATGGTATGCGCATGGTTATTGAATTGCGCAGAGGTGAAGTAGCAGAAGTTGTTTTAAATAATTTGTATAAACAAACGCAGTTGCAGACTGTTTTTGGCATCAATATGGTGGCTATTCGAGAAGGCCGCCCTTATTGTATGGGTCTTATCGAAATTCTCACGGCGTTTATTAATCATCGCCGTGAAATTGTAACTCGCAGGACACTCTACTTATTACGTAAAGCGCGGCAAAGAGCACATATTCTGGAAGGTTTGGCGATTGCTTTAGCCAATATTGATGAAATGATTGAGTTAATTAAAGCCTCTAAGAGTCCTGCGGAAGCGAAACAGGGTTTATTGGCTAAAACTTGGGATATGGGATTGGTTGTTGCATTATTAGAAAATGCCGATGCAGATCGTTCCAGACCAGAAGATCTGTCCATCGAGTATGGTGCGCATGATGGTTTTTATAAATTATCAGATACACAAGCAAAAGCAATTCTTGATTTACAACTACATCGTTTAACAGGATTAGAACAAGAAAAAATAGTTAAGGAATATAAAGAATTACTGGATTTGATTGATGGTTATCTGGAAATTCTAGGTAGCGATGTGCGCTTGATGGAAGTCATTCGCCAAGAGTTGGAAGAGATTAAAGAAAAATATGCCGATGAAAGGCGTACGGAAATCCTTCAGGATCATCTTAATTTATCTGCTGAAGATTTAATTACCGAAGAAGATATGGTGGTAACCATGTCTCATGAAGGTTATGTCAAATCTCAGCCTTTGGATGATTATAAGGCTCAGCGCAGGGGAGGTCGTGGTAAATCTGCTACGGCAACCAAAGAACAGGATTTTGTAGAAAAACTGATTATTGCCAATACGCACGATACCATCTTATGTTTTTCATCAGCGGGCAAAGTGTATTGGTTAAAAGTTTTCCATTTGCCAGTTGCCAGTCGAGGCTCTCGCGGCAAACCTTTTGTCAATTTATTGCCTTTAGATAAAGGTGAAAAGATTAATGCAATGCTGACGGTTCGCGAATACAGTGCTGATAAATATATCTTCATGGCAACCACTGCGGGCACAGTCAAGAAAACCCCCTTAAAAGAATTTGAAAGACAGCGATCAAACGGAAAAATTGCCATTGATTTAAGGGAAAATGATTCATTGGTCGGTGTAGCAGTCACTGATGGTCAGCAAAATGTTTTACTTTTTAGCAGTTCAGGTAAAGCGGTTTGTTTTAATGAAACCGATGTGCGGTCTATGGGTAGAACGGCAACCGGTGTTCGTGGAATTAGATTATCGGAAGGGCATAAGGTTATTTCCTTAATTATAGCCGCTGACGGTATGGTACTGAATATCACTGAAAATGGTTTCGGCAAAAGAACGCGATTAGAGGAGTTTACTCGCCATAAGCGAGGTGGACAAGGGCTGATTGCCATTCAAACGTCTGAACGAAATGGTGCTGTAGTTGGAGCTACCTTAGTGAATGAAACTGATGAAATCATGCTGATTACCAATGGCGGTGTTTTAGTTAGAACTCGAGTTAATGAAATTTCAGTGGTAGGTAGAAATACGCAAGGCGTACGTGTCATCAGACTAGATAAGAAAGAAAAAGTAGTGGGTGTAGATAGAGTCGATGGTTTGCCTGATGATGAAGTAATCGGTGAGGGTGAAGACCTAAGTGAATCAGAAATAGTTGATAATGCAGAAAAGTCAATTAACACAGAAAATAGTCAAGAAGATAATAATTCAGGAGAAGAAGAGTAACAATGAGTAGAATTTTTAATTTTAGTGCAGGGCCTTCTACATTGCCAGAAGCTGTTTTGTTAAAAGCCCAGGAAGAATTTCTGGATTGGCGTGGTAGTGGTATGTCGGTGATGGAAATCAGCCATCGCGGCAAGGAATTTATGTCTATTGCTGAAGAATTAAAAAATGATTTAATTGAAATCCTCAGTATTCCTGATAATTATAAAGTCTTGTTTTTACAAGGTGGAGCCACTGGACAATTTGCCTTTATTCCACAAAACATTTTAAGAAGTAAGGATGTTGCCTGTTATATCAATACGGGATCATGGTCAGGAAAGGCTATAAAAGAAGCTAAAAAATATTGTAATGTTATTGTCTCTGCAAGCGCTGAAGAATCAAATTTTACTGATATTCCTGATTATTCTGACTGGAATGTTGATGAAAATGCCGCCTATCTACACTATACCGATAATGAAACCATTCACGGCGTAGAATTTCAGGATGTTCCCGATTTTGGCGATCTTCCTTTAGTCTGTGATATGTCTTCAAACATAATTTCACGCGCTATTGATGTCAGCAAATTCGGTATCATTTATGCCGGTTCTCAAAAAAACATAGGGCCTTCTGGCGTGACGGTAGTAATTGTCCGTGACGATCTAATCGGTCATGCGCATAAAAATACCCCGTCTGTTTTTGATTATGAACAGCAATATAAAAATGATTCCATGTTGAATACGCCTGCAACCTATAACTGGTATTTACTGGGACTGGTCTTGAAATGGGTTAAAGAGAAAGGCGGTTTGGCGGTTATTGAAGCACAGAACAAGCAAAAATCAGAAAAGTTATATCAGGCAATTGATCAATCGTCTTTATATTCTAACCCTGTCAATAAACAATTTCGTTCAAGAATGAATGTGCCTTTTGTTTTAGCAAATGCCGAGCTGGATAAAGAATTTTTGAGTCTTTCTATTGAGAATGGTTTGAATGCATTGAAAGGACATCGTGCCGTCGGTGGAATGCGAGCCAGTATTTATAACGCAATGCCGATAGAAGGCGTGAATGCTTTAATTGATTTTATGCAAGAGTTCGAAAGATCACATGGGTAAATTGAGTTAAATCGCCTGACTAAGGTTTTTGCCAGAATACTAAAAATACACAGCAATTTTTTTTGGGTTTTATTAATAAAAGAATGACAGACATTATCCCACTTTCAGAATTAAGAGAGAGAATTGATACAATTGATAGTCAAATTCTTCAGTTAATAAACGATCGAGCCTCGTGTGCTTTAGAAGTCGCTAGAACAAAAATTTCAGAAGGTGAAACAGGCTGTTTTTATCGACCGGATCGAGAAGCTTTAGTCTTAAGACGGATTAAAGAATTGAACCCAGGTCCATTGTCGAATAATACCACCGCTTGTTTTTTTAGAGAGCTGATGTCGTCGTGCCTAGCTTTAGAGAAACCTTTGGAAGTTGCTTTTTTGGGGCCAGAAGGCACTTTTACCCAGCAGGCTGCTTTTAAGCATTTCGGTATGGCTGTTAACGCCATACCAGTGACTACGATTGATGAAATTTTTACAACGGTTGAGAATCAACATTGTCAATTTGGTGTTGTTCCGGTTGAAAATTCTACAGAAGGTGTAATAACGCATACGCTGGATAGATTTATCATTTCTCCTTTAAAAATATGCGGTGAAGTTGAAGTTAGAGTCCATCAAAATTTAATGGGCAATGTAGATAATTTTAAGGATATTACTGAAATATATTCTCATCAACAATCTCTAGCTCAATGTAGAAAATGGTTAGACACCCATTTACCTCATGTTCTTCGAACCGCTGTCAGTAGTAATGCAGAAGCCGCACGATTGGTAGTAGATAGTCAAGATAAAATGGCCATTGCAGGTGAAGTTGCAGCTTCTCTGTATAATCTTGATATTCTGGAAAAAAATATTGAAGATGAGTCTAATAACACCACGCGATTTATCATTATTGGTCAACAAGAACCTGTTTCCACAGGGCAGGATAAAACCTCATTATTAATTTCTACTGGGAATCGTGCGGGTTCTTTGCACAAGATATTGGAACCCTTTGCAAAATATAGAATAAGCATGTCGCATATTGAGTCCAGACCTTCAAAACAAGGTTTATGGGATTATGTTTTCTTCATCGACATAAATGGGCATAAGGATGATGAGAATATTTTTTCTGCTTTAAAATCTTTAGCCGAAGATGTCAATTTACTCAGTGTTTTAGGTTCATATCCCAAAGCTGTTATTTAATAATCTATTATTCAATTCTGAATGCATACTACCCATACGATTTGTGACCTTGCTGTTCAAGGTATACAAAACCTTATTCCCTATACGCCAGGAAAGCCCATTGAAGAGCTGCAGCGTGAGCTAGGGTTGTCAGAAATTGTTAAATTAGCCTCTAATGAAAATCCATTAGGTTCAAGTCCTAAAGCTGTGGAGGCCATTAAAACAGTATTGTCTGAGTTATCTCGTTATCCTGATGGAAATGGGTTTTGCTTAAAAAAAGCCTTGGCAAGCAAATTGAAAGTTAGCCCCGAACAAATTACTTTAGGAAATGGTTCTAATGAAATTCTGGAATTAGTTGCCAGAGTGTTTTTAACCCCTGATTTAGAAGTGATTTTTTCTCAGCATGCATTCGCTGTCTATCCTTTGGTGACTCAGGCGGTTGGAGCAAAGGCAAAAATAACGCCAGCGTTAAATTATGCACATGATCTGGATGCCATGCTAGCCAGCGTTAATCAAAGTACCCGTCTGGTTTTTATAGCTAACCCTAATAATCCCACGGGGACTTTATTGCCTTCATCAGCCATAGAGAATTTTTTAAATGAGTTACCAAAAACCGTAATTTGCGTTCTTGATGAGGCGTATTTCGAATTTGTCAGTGATGAGAAAAAGGCAGATTCAGTGGCTTGGTTAGATAAATATCCCAACCTGATAATAACTCGTACATTTTCAAAAGCCTATGGTTTGGCTGGACTGCGTGTAGGCTATAGCTTGTCGTCAACTGTTATAGCGGATTTACTCAATCGCGCTCGCCAACCGTTTAATAACAATATGCTAGCGCTGGCTGCGGCTGAGGCGGCTTTGTCTGACGTTGATTTTTTAAGCCTAACAGTTGCAGCTAATAATTCAGGAATGGAGCAGTTAACCCAAGCATTTAAGGCACTGAGTTTGTCTTGGATTACTTCCGCAGGAAATTTTGTATCGGTAGATTTGCTACAAGAAGCCATGCCAATTTATCGAGCTTTATTGAAAAAGGGTGTGATCGTACGGCCTGTTGCAAATTATGAAATGCAGAATCATCTAAGAATTAGTGTGGGTACAGCAGCAGAAAATCAGTTTTTTATTAATGCTTTAAAAGATGTTCTAATCCATGTTTAAAAAAATTTGTATCATTGGGGTCGGTTTAATTGGAGGATCTATTGCCAAGGCTGCCCGACAAAAAGGATTAACTGATCATATTGTTGCTTTTGGTCGGCAAAGTGGAATAAAAAATTTACAACTGGCTAAAAAACTAGGTGTTGTTGATGAATATTATTTTGACATTGAAGCCGCTGTAAAGGGCGCAGATTGCATTATCATTACTACTCCAGTAGGTGTTATTGAACAAGTATTTAGTCAGCTACAACCATTTTGGAATAATGATGCGATATATATTGATGCAGGAAGTACCAAAGGAAGTGTAATTGCGGCTGCTGAAGCTGTTTTTTCTAAAGTGCCAGTTAATTTTGTTCCCGTACATCCTATTGCCGGGGCAGAAAAAAGTGGTGTTGAAGCAGCTCAGGTTGATTTATTTAATAATAAACGAGTAATAATTACCCCAGTAGAAGCTACTTCTACTAAAGCAATCAATAAAATTTCAGCATTCTGGAGGGAAATAGGTTCGCGCGTTTCTATTATGGATGCCGATCATCATGATACAGTTTTGGCAGCCACCAGTCATTTACCGCATATTCTAGCTTTTTCTTTAGTTCATCTTTTAGGGAAAAAGGATGAGCAAGAAGAAATTTTTAAGTATGCCGCAGGAGGATTTAAGGATTTTACCCGAATTGCTTCGAGTGATCCCACTATGTGGCTAGATATTTGTATGGCAAATAAAAATGAACTGGTTCCTTTGATTCAGCAGTTACAAACTGAACTGAAAGGAATGGAGCAGATGTTAATTGAAAATAACAGTGAAAAACTGCTAGAGACTTTTAAATATGCCAGACAGGCCAGGCAACGTTTTCTTAATAAATTTGATAATCATATGCCACAAACAATAACATTTAATGTCCAGCCAGGCGGAAATATGCGTGGAGAAATTCGAGTACCAGGAGACAAATCCATGTCTCATCGATCTATTATGTTAGGTTCGATAGCCGAAGGAATAACTCAGGTTAGCGGTTTTCTAAATGCAGAAGATGCATTAGCAACTTTGCAGGCTTTTCGAGCAATGGGTGTTGTGATTGAAGGGCCAGAGAATGGTAAAGTGACGATACATGGTGTAGGAAAACATGGATTAAAAGAACCTGAAGAGCCGTTGTATTTAGGCAATTCGGGCACTTCAATGCGCTTATTAAGTGGTTTACTGGCAGGACAGGCATTTAATACGGTTTTAACGGGAGATAAATCCTTATCGTCAAGACCGATGAAGAGAGTCACTGGTCCTTTGGCAAGTATGGGCGCTAAAATAAAAACCCAAGAAGGTGGAACGGCACCTTTACACATTACTGGAACTAGTGAATTAAAAGCAATTGACTATAAAATGCCAATTGCCAGTGCTCAGGTTAAATCCTGTATTTTGTTAGCAGGAATGTATGCAGAAGGAGAAACAAGCGTTTCAGAGCCAGCACCCACGCGTGATCATACAGAAAAAATGCTAAATGGTTTTTCCTATCCGGTGCAGCGCGAAGGTGATACAGCCAAGATAAATTCTACGGGTAAATTAAAAGCAGCTGATATTGATGTGCCTAGTGATATTTCATCAGCAGCATTCTTTTTGGTGGGCGCATCTATTGCACCAAATTCGGATCTGACCTTAAAGCATGTAGGTTTTAATAAAACTCGTACCGGTGTTATTGATATATTGCGTTTAATGGGTGCAAAAATAGAAGTATTGAATGAATCAACTGTGGGTGGTGAACCCGTTGCAGACTTGCGAGTGGTGTCCAGTCAATTAAAAGGTATAGACATTCCCGAAGAACTGGTTCCTCTGGCGATTGATGAATTTCCGGTATTGTTTGTTGCTGCAGCGTGTGCAGAGGGGCAAACACGTTTGACAGGGGCAAAAGAATTGCGAGTTAAGGAAAGTGATCGAATTCAAGTGATGGCAGATGGATTACAAATTTTAGGTGTAAACGTCCAGGCAACAGAAGACGGGATGATAATTCAGGGGAAGTCTAGCGAATCTATCGGTGGAGGAACGGTTGATTCTCATGGAGATCATCGTATTGCTATGGCCTTTTCTATTGCGGGATTAAGAGCTACTGCTCCCATTACTATTCACGACTGTGAAAATGTAAATACATCATTTCCTGAATTTCGTTCATTGGCAACCACTGTCGGCCTGGATTTAAAATGAACATCCCAGTTTTAACCATAGACGGGCCTAGTGGAGCAGGAAAAGGCACGGTTAGCAGAGCCGTTGCCAAAAAATTATCCTGGAATTATTTAGATAGTGGATCTATTTATCGTTCTTTGGCAATTGCTGTCTTAAAAAATAAAGTTAATCCTACTAACGTAGGAGATATTGCTATTATAGCGCAATCTTTACTGTTAGAGTTTGAATGCGCTAATGAATTGGTTGTCATGTTAGAGGGTGTTGATATTACCGTGCAACTAGCATTGGAAGAAACGGGAAATATGGCATCGAAAATCGCGGTATATCCTGATGTACGGGCTGTTCTATTACAAAAACAGAGGGATTTTCAACAATTGCCAGGACTGGTTGCAGATGGTCGAGATATGGGTACAGTGGTTTTTCCTCAAGCCGAAAATAAAGTCTATTTGACAGCAAATGCGAAAGAAAGAGCAAATAGACGATATAAACAGTTGATTGAAAAAGGAATTAATGCTAACCTTGTCAGAATAACTAAAGAGATAGAAGAACGTGATCGTAGAGATCAGGAAAGATCGGTTGCACCTTTAAAAGCCGCTGATGGTGCTCTATTTCTGGATTCTTCTGATTTATCTGTTGATCAGGTGATAGAAGAAGTATTGAATTTGGTTCAATAAGGAGGAGGGTTTAATAATATCTGAAATTTTGGCGCAGGATTTTTGTTTGTCTTCTGTGTTGTAGAAACAGGCGCATAGCAGGCTACGTAACTGTTTCTACAACGCAGAAGACGGACAAAAAGACAAGTCAAGTTCGGATATTATTAAATACTCGCTCCTCAGAACCCTAATGGTGGTCATTTAGTCTAGGTATAACTACCTGAGAGTAAATGGCTTTTTTTAACTTTGATAAAGTAACTTGTTTATACTCTTATATTTAAATCTCAATTAGGAGAAAGAGTAAAAAAACGGGTGTGGGAAAGAAAAAATGAGCGAGAGCTTTGCTGAAATGTTTGAAGAAAGTTTAGTCCGGACAGAAATGCGTCCAGGTGCTATGTTGATTGGTACTGTAATAGATATAGATAACGATTTTGTTATCGTCAGTGCACAAGCTAAATCTGAAGGTGTTATTCCAAAATGGCAGTTTTTAAATGCTGATGGAGACCTGGAAGTAGAAGTTGGTGATGAAATTGAAGTAGCACTGGATTTATTTGAAGATGGATTAGGAGCTACACTTCTTTCCCGTGATAAAGCAAAGAAAAATAAAGCTTGGGGCGAACTTGAGAAAGCTTTTGAAGGTGAAGAAACCATCGTGGGTCGTATTAATGGTAAAGTACGCGGAGGTTTCACTGTTGCAGTCGGTGCATTGCGTGCATTCCTACCGGGCTCTTTAGTTGATGTGCGCCCTATAAGAGACACTACCTTTCTTGAAGGCCGTGATCTAGAATTTAAAGTCATAAAAATAGATCAGAAACGTAATAACGTTGTGCTTTCACGTCGCGCTGTTGTAGAAAAAGAATACAGTGCAGAAAGAGAAGAGTTAATGAAAACTCTTGAAGATGGTGCAATCGTTAAAGGTATGGTTAAAAACCTGACTGATTACGGTGCATTTATCGATTTAGGTGGTATTGATGGTTTGTTGCATATCACTGATATGGCATGGCGTCGTGTAAGACATCCTTCTGAATGTGTGGAAATTGGTCAGGAAATTGAAGTTAAGGTTCTTAAGTTCAATAAAGAGAATACCCGTGTTTCATTGGGCATTAAGCAAATGGGTGAAGATCCATGGAAAGATATTGCTGTTCGTTATCCTGCCGCATCACGCGTACATGGTAAAGTTAATAACCTGACTGATTACGGTTGTTTTGTTGAGATTGAAGAAGGTGTTGAAGGTCTAGTTCACGTATCAGAAATGGATTGGACTAATAAAAATGTTAATCCATCTAAAGTTGTACAATTAGGTGATGAAGTTGAAGTCATGGTATTAGAAATTGACGAAGAACGTCGTCGTATTTCTTTAGGTATGAAGCAATGTCGTACTAATCCATGGGATGAATTTGCAGCTACTCATAACAAAGGCGATAAAGTTTCAGGAAAAATCAAATCAATTACTGATTTTGGTGTCTTTATTGGTCTGGAAGGTGGTATTGATGGTCTGGTTCATACTTCAGACATCAGTTGGAATGAAGGTGATGGTGAAGCCATTCGTCAATATAAAAGAGGCGATGAAGTAGAAACTGTGATTCTTGCTGTTGACTCAGAACGTGAAAGAATTTCATTAGGCATTAAGCAGTTAGAACAGGATCCTTTTCAAAATTATATCGCTTTGCATGAAAAAGGTAGCCTAGTAAAAGGTACAGTTAAAGCTGTCGATGCAAAAGGAGCCGTGGTAGAATTGGCTGATAACATTGAAGGTTATTTACGTGCATCAGAAATTCAACGTGATCGTGTTGAAGATGCTCGTACACTGTTAAATGTGGGTGATGAAATTGAAGCCAAATTTATTGGTGTTGATAAGAAAACCAAATCAATTTCTTTATCAATAAAAGCTAAAGATAACGATGATGAATCAAGTGCCATGAAAGACTATGGTAAACAAACAGCGAGTGCCGGTTCTGCTACTTTAGGCGATCTATTTAAGCAATTAGAAAAGTAAGTACCGACAGATTGGGAGCGTTCAGTGCGCTCCCTTCTTATTTCAGGATTGAATGTGACAAAATCAGAATTAATTGAATCTTTGGCAGGTCAACTCACACATCTTGAGTTTAAAGATGTAGAGTTAGCAGTAAATTGCATCATTGAACAAATGAGTGAAACCTTATCTTTAGGTGATAGAATAGAGATACGAGGCTTTGGAAGTTTTTCTTTGCATCATAGAGCACCTCGCATGGGCAGAAACCCTAAAACAGGTGAAGCTGTTTCATTGACTGAAAAATATGTTCCTCACTTTAAACCAGGTAAGGAATTACGAGACAGAGTAGATGCTTCTCGTGAAAAATGTAAGATTATAGATTAGTCTTTTTTCAACGCATTAACTAGAATTGTGTAATGAAATTAATTGTCCTGACACTCTTTATATTCATTTTTTTTATTGCGTTGATTTTTTCAGTGCTGAATTTTCATTCAGTACAGATTAATTTTGGATTTACCTCGTTCTCATTACCTTTAACCTTAGCTTTAACTATCCAATTATTTGCTGGAATAGTGATTGGCTTGTTAGTCTCTTTTTTCCAGATTCTTAGAATGAAATCTGATTATCAAAAGCTTAATAAAAAGTTTGAGAAAATAAATAAACTAAATTAAGTTTTTAGCACATAGATTTATTCTAAAATTTGCTTTTTACCCCCTCTTTTTTATTTGTTTTCAGTTGTGTAGCTTGAAACTATGCGTCCATTGTACCCTCGTAGATTGCACCTCAATAATTGCCCCTGCATTATTTTACCTACACACATTTCTGAATTAGTTGAAAACGAACAACAACAATAATACTGCATCCAACTTTTAGATCTTAGTATATCCTCACTCCTGTCTTTTACTTTTAAATGTTTCTGAGCTTGGAAGTAAATCTACCTGTATGTATAAAATGCTGATTATGTTATAGCTATATTGAATGAGAATTATTATCAATTATAATTTATTAGTGTTTTGGGTTAAATAAAGGTGTCGTTATATTAATGTCTACAAGATTGAAAATGCTATCAGTAGGGGATGATGCCCGAATTATTGGTTTTGATAAATCTGGCAAAGCTTATCGTAAAAGATTATTAGCGATGGGACTAACACCAGGTACAGAATTTCAAGTGACCCGGTTTGCCCCTTTAGGTGACCCCATTGAAATATAGATACGTGGGTTTTCATTGAGTTTGAGAAAAAATGAAGCAGATGTTTTATTGATTGAAAAATTATGAGTGATTTTGTTATTGGTGTAGTGGGAAATCCCAATTGTGGAAAAACCACCCTGTTTAATATATTAACTGGTTCCAGACAACATGTCGGAAATTGGCCGAGGGTAACTGTTGAAAAGAAAACGGGTAATTATACTTTTGCCAGTAATAAAATAGAAGTAGTTGATATACCTGGGTACCTATTCTTTGGAATCTGCTGACGATCAAGTATCGTTAGATGAAAAAGTGGCTAGAGATTATGTGGTTTCCAAGCATGCTGATTTAATTGTTAATATTCTGGATGCATCCAATAGAGAGAGAAATTTATATCTCACCTCTTAATTGATTGAAATGCGAGTACCCATGATATTAGTGCTTAATATGATGGAAGCAGTAAAACAACGTGGCATTAAAATTGACTGTGAAATGATCGCTCAAAAATTACAGAGTACCGTTGTGGCTATTTTTGCTGTAACAGGTTCAGGTATAGATCAGTTCTTATTACTATTAATGAAGCCTGTCAGATGGCACCCACACCAAGTATTTATATTGATTATGCACCACAGAGCTTGAGCAAGCAATTTCGTCAATCAAATCTTGATTAGAAAATCAAACTAGAGTTAATCAATGCGATTTACGCTGGCCGGCATTACGACTTCTGGAAGAAGATACTTTAGCATTAGAAATTGTCTAAAAAGACAGTAATAGCCATGAAATTAAACAAAAATTGAGTCAGTTGCAGCAGTCTGTAGAGGATGACACAGATGATGAAATTGACATTTTGGCAGCAGATGCCCGTTATGGTTTTGTTAATCAAATAACCCAGCAAACTGTTTGCAGATTAAATGAGGTTTCACGTCATCCCTCCGATAAAATTGATAGAGTGGTGTTAAATCGTTTTCTTGGCATACCCATTTTTTTATTGGTGATATATACCATGTTTATGTTTACTATAAATATTGGCAATGCATTTATTGATGTTTTCGATCTCACAGTGGCGGCTATTCTAGTTGACGGTTTAGCAGTTCTTTTGAATGATTTTAGTTTGTTTGAGTGATTGGTAGTATTCATTACCAATGGGTTAGGAGGGGGTGTACAAGTTGTAACCACATTTATTCCGATAGTGGGCTTTTTATTTATTTTCCTATCAGCACTGGAGGATTCTGACTACATGTCTCGCGCCGCTTTTTGTCATGGATCGTTTAATGTTGAAGATTGGTTTGCCGAGGAAATCATTCGTGCCGATGATTGTTGGTTTTGGTTGTAATGTTCCCGCTATTATGGCGACACGGACATTGGATAATCAGAGTGATAGAATTCTGACCAATTTGATGAATCCATTTATGTCCTGTGGAGCAAGGTTACCTGTTTATGCCTTAATTTGCAGCGGCTTTTTTCCCTGTTGGCGGACAAAACCTAGTGTTTGGACTTTATTTACTCGGTATTGCTGTTGCAGTAATTACTGGATTGATCATGCGACACACCATGTTCAAAGGTGATGCAACGCCTTTTATTATGGAGTTACCCGCTTATCATTTGCCGACTTGTAAATGTGTTTTTATTAAAACCTGGGATCGACTTAAAACTTTTATTTTCAATGCCGGTAAAGTGATAGTACCGATGGAGCTGGTTTTAAATTTTTTAAATGCTTTAGGTACGGATGGTAGTTTTGGTCAGGAAAACAGTCAAAAATCTGTGTTAAGTGAAATAGGACGCTTTTTAACACCGGCATTTAAATCCATGGGGATCGAAAAAGAAAATTGCCCCGCTATACTGTCGGTATATTTACAGGTATTTTGGCAAAGGAGGCAGTAGTCGGTACTTTAAAAGCGTTATATAGTCAGATGGCTGAACCAGAATTACAGCAAGAAGATGAAGCATTTGATTTGCAATTGGCTTTGTTAGAAGCCTTTGCGACCATTCCAGATAATCTGGCATTCATAGCAGATAATATTTTAGATCCCTTGGGATTAAATATAGGCGATGTATCCAGTATTGATTCTGTAGCTGCAGAACAGGAAGGGGCGTTCAAAGCAATGCAGTCGAGTTTTGATGGCCAGGTGGGCTTGCTTATTTATTATTTATTTTACTCTATGCGCCCTGTGTTGCGGCAACAACAGCAATATATAGAGAATCCAGCACAGGTTGGGCGATTTTTTTTGTATTCTGGATCACGGGTTTAGCCTATATGACAGCAACCATTTTTTACCAATCTGCAACCTATACACAACATCCTGTTTATTCAGCTCAATGGATATTGGGTTTGATTGGCTTGTTTCTGGTGGTTTTGACAGGTTTGTGGTTTTATGGAAAAACGTTTAAAATAGCAGGAGAAAAACTGGAGGGCAGTAATGATTTTATCTGAACTTAGAAGTTATCTAAATGAGAAAAAGCGAGTGACTTTAAACGAAATAGTCATTCATTTTAATATGGATTCAGATGCGATAAGAGGCATGCTTTCAAAATGGAAAAATAAAGGCAAAGTAAGGCAATTACCTGTCAATTCAGTTTGTGGCACCAGTTGTTGTAAATGTGATCCAACATTAACTGAATTTTATGAATGGCTAAGATAATCTTTGAAAGTTAATGAAAAAACAGCTTTCAGTTTTATTATTTATTCTATCCCTGATTTTTTTAATCCCAGGAATAACTCAGCCTTTATTAACCATTAAAGCCAGCGTTAACAAACAGGAAATGGTTGAACTGGCTGCCGAGTTAATTTTATCTGAAGATAATAAAAATACTTTTATTCAGTCCATGGTGCAATCAGTTTTGCAACAGCTAAATCTTCAAGGTCAAGTAGAAGTTTTTGAATCTACTCGCAGCCTTTTAGGCACAATCAATCAATTGATTTCTCATGGTCATATTTTTGTTGGGCTGTTAGTTGGGGTGTTTGGATTAATTATTCCGGTAATAAAAATAGCTTTAATTCTAATAGCCTTTTTGCCCACCCAACCAGAAATTAAACGACGTCTAATCAATATTAGCAGTCTACTGAGTAAATGGTCTATGTCAGTCGTTTATGTCATGGCCATTTTTGTTGCTTTTTTAGCCATTAATGCGAACGAGCAATCTATTGATCCAGTGCAAATGCAAGCTAAGTTAGGTTCTGGTTTTTATTTTTTTGCTGCCTATTGCTTATTGGCTATCGCTGCAAATCAATTATTGGAACAAAAAGTGAAGTAAGACTAAGGAACGAGGATTCAATAATATACGAATTTTGACTTGTCTTTTTGTCCGTCTTCTGCGTTGTAGCAACAGTTGCGTAGCTTGCTATGCGCCTGTTGCTACGCCTTGAAGACGAACAAAAATCCTGCGTCAAACTTTCGCATATTATTAAATCCTCGTTCCTAAGTTCTGAAGTTTCCCCGTTTTTAAAATAACAGAACCTGTAATAAGTACCCAAGTATAATTAATTTAACTAAGTTTTACGCAGGATTTTTTTTCATATTCAGTGTTGTATAAATAGGCGCATAGCGAGCTACGTAACTATTTATGCAACGCTGAAGATGGAAAAAAAGACAAGTAAAATGTTAAATTAATTATGCTTGGGTACTTACATAAGGCCTTTGTTATTTTAACAGCTGTTATCCTGAATATAGCAAACCCCTATTAAATGGTTTTTCTTTATACGTCACAGCGAAAATAATTGGGAAATTTCAGACTAAGGAGCGAGGATTTAATAATATGCGAATTTTGACTTGTCTTTTTGTCCGTCT
>CAYNRB010000055.1:0-16289 GCA_964399475.1 uncultured Methylomarinum sp. | reverse complement strand
TCATATTAATAACCGATGTTTTTTTGGTTAGTAGATCAGAAGAAAATTCGATCAATAATGCATTCTTTTAAAACATTGTTTTTTTGAAACATCAAAATGTAGCCTTGATGTAGCGAAGCGGAATCAAGGAAGTATTATCGAAACCTTGATTCCACTGTGTTCCATCAAGGCTACCTATAAGAATTGAGTCAATAATAAGAAATCCTCAATAAGAATAAGATGTCCTATAGGCAAATAATTAAAAGTGAATGAAATCTTTTATAATATTGTTTTTCCAAAACATCAAAATATGTAAATAATGAGGAATTTATCAGCGAGTTTAAGATGAAAAACTGAATTAAATTGAACTATTTATAAAAACAATTAAAATTATCAGTATTACCGTATTAGAATGGTAAAGGTATTTTATCTACCCATCAAAGAATCAGGAAATAAAAATGAAAAAAATTAAATTAAGCTTACTTTTTATGTGTTTTGCATATTTGTCTGGTTGCGCGAATATTGAACAATTTCATAGTGCTAAATTAACGGCAAATAAAGCCGCAGATGAGTTGATATATAAACCAGTAGAATATGCGAATAAATCAAAAAGAGGGCCTGCTTTAATTGTTATCCCCGGACAGATTAAAAGTGCAAATGCCTCATTCACTCAAAAAGTGACTGCAAACAACATTGCAGATTTTGGAGAGCTGGAATTAGGCAATGCTAATTTCAGGGTTTTTGAGCGATCTGATTTAGGTCCGATGCTTAATGAAGTGGCTTTAGCTGCCAATATGGGAGATTCACGGAAAGTTCGAAAAATCTTACGCAGGGGTAAATTTAAAACAACGAAATGGTTCGTGAAATTTGATATCCTGAAAGCGGAGCAGGTCTCAGAAGCCAGTTCAGGTGCCGATTTTAGTACAATTGGTCGTTTGGCTGGTCTGGCTTTAGGTGGTGTTGGTGGCTCAATGACTGGAACAGCAGTGGGTTCAGTACAATCTGCCCAGGTAGCAGGAGTCTGGTTAATTGGAATGCGTTACAAAGTTATTAATGCAAATACAACAGAGCAAGTGACTCAGGGATATTTTGAAGAAAAAATGGAAGTGGGTAAAACAGCAACATCTATATTGGGTTTTAGCCAAGGTCAAAAACAATTTATTACATTGGATACAATGGTGCAAAGACTTGTCCAAAAAGCAGTATCTGATTTAGATGCTAAGAAATAAACAGAAGTAATAAAATGTTAAATAAGTCAACCTTTTCTATATTTCAAGGATTTATACTGATAATTCTGTTATTGGAAATCCCCTTTGCTTTGGCTGTTCCTAAAACAGCCTTAGTTATTGGTAATAGTGACTATAGTTTTTCACCCCTCCCAAATCCGGTAAATGATGCCAAAGATATGGCTAGCAGTTTACGTGATTTAGGTTTTGATGTTGATGAACATACTAATCTTGATAGATCTTCAATGCGTAAGGCGATCCGAGAATTTGGCATTAAACTTAAAAAAGGGGGGGTTGGTTTATTTTTCTACGCGGGTCATGGAATTCAGTACAAAGGTAAAAATTATTTAATACCTGTGAATACTGATATTTCTTCCGAAGACGAGGTGGAAGATGAAGGTATTGATGCCAATTCGGTTTTAAGAAAAATGGAATCTGCCGGAAATGATTTTAATATAGTCATCATGGATGCCTGTCGTAATAATCCATTTGCACGTAGTTTTCGTTCATCTGAGCAAGGTTTAGCTCGGATGGAAGGGCCAGTAGGTTCCATCATTGCTTATTCAACATCACCTGGTTCGACAGCCGCTGATGGCACTGGAAAAAATGGACTTTATACTTCTTATTTGCTTAAAGCAATGAAAGAGCCGGGACTGGCTATTGAAGAAGTCTTTAAGAAAGTAAGAAATGCAGTTCGTGCTGAAACCAAAGGTAAACAAATCCCTTGGGAATCATCTTCATTAACTGGTTATTTTGAATTTAAAGAGCGTACAAAACCTCCTCCTACAATCAAAGTAGCAGCTATTCCACCTCCGCCACCCCCCAAATTATTGTCAAAGTTCAGTCATCTTCAAGTTTCAGCAAATGTTCCGGGCGGTAAAGTTTTTATTGATGATGTAGAGAAGGGCGTTGTTGCAGGTAACCTTGTTTTGAATATACAAAACCTGAAATCTAAAGAGGTCAAAGTTCGGGTTGAAAAAAAGGGCTATAAAAGTACTGAGCAAAAAATAAAGTTACAATCCAGCGAATGGCGATTAGCTTATTTTGAACTCATTCCCAAAATAAAAAATACTTTACAAGTAAAGAAAAATTCAGCTAAACTCAAATTAAATGAGCAAGAACCACTAGTTTCAAAAGAACAGAAACCAATGATTTCAACTGCGCCTTCTACTCCTAAGAAAGAAACTAAAGACAAAAGAAATATATTGAGTGGGGTTCCCAAAAAATCAGTTGAGTCTATGAGTTTTAACTTTGGTCGAAGGAGCACATCAGTAAAGATAGTAGATGTTGATATTTTTTCAAAAAGTACATTAATTGAAAATAACC
Organism: uncultured Methylomarinum sp.; assembly: GCA_964399475.1. Classification (GTDB taxonomy): domain Bacteria; phylum Pseudomonadota; class Gammaproteobacteria; order Methylococcales; family Methylomonadaceae; genus QPIN01. The sequence goes on along the minus strand of CAYNRB010000055.1, from coordinate 13,758 downwards.
GAGATATATCAAAACCCAAAGTGAAAAACAATAGTTCTCTGTTTTCTACAACACCAAAAAAATGACTTTAAACTTTATTGGATGAGAATTTCTATGAATTTACTTTGTTGTAAGAAAATTAATTTAAGCTTTTTATGTTGTACTCTTTTCCTTGCCAATATCGTTGTTGCAGAAGAAAACAATTTAAAGTTGGCTAATGATAATCAATTCGATGTTTTGCTAAATAAACAGATTTTTCATTCACTGAGCCAGATTCAAGGGAATGCAACGGTTTCTTTTGAAGGCAGTGTAGTAAGACAAATAGATGGTTCATTGCGGATAAGTATTGATGGGGTAGATAATGTATCTGTTTCAAGGTCTTTTCTGGGTGCTGGTTCGAGCAAAGGAGATATTCAATATGTTACTTTTGAAGCAATGGGTGGAAGTAAACAAGATAGCTCCACAGCAACTAATGAAAATGAAGTAAATACTCAGAGTCTTTGTAAAGAAAACCAAGTTAATAATTAAGCAACTCACACCTACGAAATAACTCCCATGTAACTATTGGGTTATACTCGCTTCTTCTTTTTGTGCTCCTGGGGTTCTTCATGTGTACAGTACTTTCTGAACGGTGTTCTCACCCAGATAGATAGTGGGGGATTAAACGATGAAAGTATTACTTCTATCATGTTGTCCGATAAATTTGTTAAAAACGAATACCACCATGTAACCAGAATTTTTGGCAAACTTTTTCACTGCTTGAAAACCGAATTCTTGACCATAATCCTGGCTTCCAGTATCGTTGTCATAGTTATCATATAGTCCGATTAGTTTAACTCCCTTGATTTTTGTGCTTAGAGCTATTTGTATATCTCGAATGCCATCAGCGGGTGTTGTTAAAAATACATCTGCCCAACCTTGAAATGCATGTTTGGTTGCCAGTGGAGTATCAAAACCTTTTCCATTCTGACCACCTAGTTGTTCCAATGGGGCTTTAAGTGTCACCCCAAAAAGTGAGGCACCAGCCATTATATTAATATAATCGACTTCATAATTTATAGGGTTATCACCTAGGTCTTTTTGCCAGGCATATTCAGCGGTATACAGGGCTTTAATTTTATCAGTTAGTTGGTAACTTCCATTAAAACGGACACCGTAGGTTTGATTGGAATTTGAATTTAGAGCCGTTGATTCCTGAAAATCTATTAGATAGCTATAGCCTGTTAATGTACCAAATTTTTTAAAGTTATATCCAATATTGACAAATTGTGCATTCATATCATTTTCTTTAGAGAAAATGTCCCGTGTGTTAATGATGTAACCGACTTTGATAATGGTATTGCCCAGAGATTGGTTGGTTACTACCAGCGCATCATAAGTTTGCTCCAGTTGACGCCAGCCAATATTACCAATAAACCGAGCATTATCAATGATTATACGTTGACGACCCAGCTTGATTTCTGTGACAGTAAGCCCTTTGTAGGATATCCATAGTTGGTTGAGCTCATTTTGTTGAGGGTCTGCTATGACATCAAATTGTGTTTTACTATTTCGGGTGCTGTTGTAATTGTTAGTAAATATATCTTGCAGGCCTTCATATTCAGCAAATACCTGGAAGCCAACAAATTCTGGAGATAAATAGCCCAACCGCAAGCGGAGAGTATCTGCATTGGCCGTTTCTTTAGGGGTATTTTCTATATTGGCATTTTCGTATCGGTAGCGTAGGTCAAATTTAATTTGTCCATATTTAGCATCCTCTTGTCCTAGTTTTAATGCATTTTCAATAGTTTCATTGATATCTGCTGATGAGTATTGACTAAAAGATAATACTAATAAAGCAATGCAGCCTAGGTGGTTTTTTTAGTGAATGCAATGTTTAAAAACATGTAGGTTCACCTTAATAAAAAAAGTTGTAACTATTGATTGATATTATTAAATCCTTGCGCCGCAGGAATGGAAAATAAATAAGTATCTGTTATAAATTCTGGGGGAAATGGAGGCCGACAGCCACGCAGACATGCCATCAATGTAGCCTGGATGGAGCGTAGCGGAATCCGGGGTCAGCCGCATACGCATCATTCCTTCCCGGATTTCGCTACGCTACACCCAGGCTACCCGTTAATTCAATCTCTGTAATAACTCATCTATTAATACTTAAATTAAGAAGCCAGTAATTGAAATATTTGGCGTGCTAAAACATGTTTTAGCACGCCAGAATCAAGGTGCATTAAATTTTAATTATTTCATCGTTTTAATTTATCTTTAAGCATTTTGTTCACTTCGCCTGGGTTAGCCTTCCCTTGGGTGGCTTTCATTGCTTGTCCTACAAAGAACCCAAAAACTTTGTCTTTTCCGCTTAAATATTGCTCAACCTGTTTGGGGTTGTCGGTAATAATTTTGTCGATAATTGCTTCAATGGCTCCACTATCCGTTATTTGTTTCAGGCCTTGTTGTTCAATAATTTCATCTGCTGTTGCGTCACTGTCCCATAAACTTTCAAAAATTTGTTTGGCAATTTTTCCTGAGATTGTATTGTCTTCAATTCGTTTTAACAGTCCGGCTAGTCGTTGGTAACTTAGGGGCGTTTTAGGAATTTCAAGATCATTCTTATTTAATGCGCCCAGAAAAATACCTGTTACCCAGTTTGAGCAGAGTTTTGCATCACAAGCAGATTCTTTAACTAGCGCTTCAAAAAAATCAGCTAATTGACGTGATGAAGTTAGGGTGGTTGCGGTTTCTTCATCTTGAGAATATTGATCAATAAAACGTTGTTTTTTTGCACTGGGTAGTTCAGGTAGTTCTGCTTTGATTTGTTCTAGTAATTCCTGAGTGATTTCAACAGGTAATAAATCAGGGTCGGGAAAGTAGCGGTAATCATTGGCTTCCTCTTTACTTCGCATAGAACGTGTTTCATTTTTATCGGAGTCATAGAGTCGGGTTTCTTGAACGATTTTTCCTCCCGATTCTAGCAAATCAATTTGTCTTTCAACTTCAATATTGATGGCTTTTTCGACAAACTTAAATGAATTGATGTTTTTTAATTCGGCTCGAGTACCATATTCTTTTTGATTTTTTGGGCGTACTGAAACATTAGCATCACATCGGAAAGAGCCTTCTTGCATATTGCCGTCACAAATTTCTAGATAACGTACCAATTCATGGATTTTACGCATGTAAGCAACTGCTTCTTTAGCTGAGCGCATATCGGGTTCGGAGACTATTTCCAGCAGGGGTGTTCCAGCACGATTAAGGTCAATTCCGGTCAGTCCATGAAAGTTTTCGTGTAATGATTTCCCCGCATCTTCTTCTAGATGCGCTCTAGTTATGCCAATACGTTTGGTTTCCCCCTCTATTTCAATATCCAGATGTCCTATGCCAACAATGGGCAAGTCCATTTGGCTGATTTGATAGCCTTTGGGTAGGTCGGGGTAGAAATAATTTTTTCTAGAAAATACCGAATACGGTGCAATTTCGGCAGCAATAGCCAGGCCAAATTTAATGGCCATGCTGACGGCTTTCTTATTTAATACGGGCAAAACGCCCGGTAGTCCCAGGTCTACTGCACAGGCTTGGGTATTGGGTTCTGCCCCATAGGCCGTGGAAGCTGAAGAAAATATTTTAGATTGTGTTGCCAGTTGTGCATGTATTTCCAGGCCAATTACTGTTTCCCATTCCATTTTATTCTCCTTATTCGAACTCATATGGTGTTTGTTGATGATGCCAGTCTGTCTGTTGCTTAGGAGCGAGGATTAAATAATATCCGAATTTTGACTTGTATTTTTGTCCGTCATCTGTGTTGTAGAAACAGTTACGTAGCCTGCTATGCGCCTGTTTCTACAACACAGATGACAAACAAAAATTCTGCGCCAAACTTTCGGATATTATTAAATCCTCGTTCCTTAATACAGATTAAAAAAATCGACTAAGTCCTATACTGGAATATGTTCCTGTGCATCAGTCTTTTACCTGTTCTGTAATAGATCTTTTTGCATAGTAGTTTATTTATTGCGACTTGCTATCGAGAAAATCAACTTGCTAACAATTCCGCAGCCGTGACCGCGTGAAGTATATCTAGTCAGAAACTGCATACCTATGCTGAATATAGGGACGATAAGTCTGTTTTTTTATCCAAGAAACTAAAGTTGCTAGACTACCTAAATGATAGTATTTTCAGTGGCTCTAAGAAGTTATTAAATTATGTTTGTACTTATGTCAACTTCAATATGATACTTTATATCTTGATCAATTACCTATTTGATTGGTAAAGTAGAAGGATTTTATTGCTAAGGATACTGCTAAAGATGTTCAAAAGAATTCGCGGACTATTTTCTAATGATTTGTCGATTGATTTAGGTACCGCTAATACCTTGATTTATATTCCTGGTCAGGGAATTGTACTCAATGAGCCTTCGGTAGTGGCAATTAAAGAAGATAGAATTCGGGGTGCAAAAACTATTGCGGCTGTAGGAACTGACGCTAAAAAAATGTTGGGACGTACGCCAGGAAACATTACCGCGATTCGTCCCTTAAAAGATGGTGTAATTGCAGATTTTGCAGTAACTGAGCGCATGCTACGTTTTTTTATTGAAAAAGTTCATGAAACCAAAATATTACGTCCTAGTCCTCGCATCCTAATTTGTGTACCCTGTGGCTCGACACAGGTTGAGCGCCGTGCAATTCGTGAGTCTGCTGCGATGGCAGGTGCCAGAGAAGTTTATTTGATTGAAGAGCCGATGTCTGCAGCGGTAGGGGCTGGATTGCCAGTTGATGAACCTCAAGGTTCTATGGTACTGGATATTGGGGGAGGAACATCCGAAGTAGCTGTTATTTCCCTAAATGGGATAGTTTATTCAGCTTCAGTCAGAATTGGTGGAGACCGATTTGATGAAGCTATTATTAATTACGTACGCAGAAATTATGGCACATTGATAGGCGAAGCTACTGCGGAAAAAATTAAACAGGAAATTGGTACCGCATATCCTGGCAGTGAAGTAAGAGAAATTCAAATAACAGGACGAAACCTGGCAGAAGGTGTGCCACGTAGTTTTTCTTTGAACAGTAATGAAATTCTGGAAGCTCTACAAGAGCCATTATCGGGCATTGTAGGTTCAGTGAAAGTTGCTTTAGAACAGACTCCGCCTGAATTAGGTGCTGATGTAGCGGATAGGGGAATTGTGTTGACAGGCGGTGGTGCATTATTAACGGATATTGATCGTTTGATTGCAGAAGAAACGGGGTTACCTGTCTATCTAGCAGATGACCCACTTACTTGCGTTGCTAGAGGTGGCGGAATGGTGTTGGAGATGCTGGATGAAAAGGGAATATCGGCTTTTTCTTTAGAATGATTGTAAATGACTACAAAATGATACCGTTTTGTAGAATAAGACAATCTGTATTACTGACTTAAATATTACATATCAAAATATACTTTTCGCGGTCACGGTTGCGGAATTGTTAGCGAGTTGGTTTTTGTCGATAGCAAGTCGCTGAAACAGGTGCATAGCAAACTACGCAACTGTTTCAGCAACGCAGTCTCGGCTCGACCGCTAGAAATCCGCAACCGTGACCGTGCGAAGTATAATATTATGTAGGTTGGATGAGATTTTTAAGCGAAGCGCAAAACGAAATCCGACAGTCATCCACCTAAGGATCAAATATTGATGCTACATAGTCGAATGAACAAGAAGTATCACAAACCCTATCCAGAATAGGCAAATATTTTTTTATTTTATCCATCAACTAATGTTGAGGTTGCTTTCATTGTTTTACCAGTATTTTTCAATATTATTTAACTGAGGATTTGTTATAAAGCTTCTATTTGCTAAGGGTCCTTCTTTAAATACCCGTTTATTACTTGTGGTTTTATGCTCAGTAGTTTTGTTGGCTGTAGATTATCGCGGATCAAAGCTAGACAATATCCGTTCAGCATTATCTATCATCACTTATCCAATCCAATTGATGGTGAGTTTGCCTGTAGAGCTCTCAGAAGATGCCTATAACGCGGTAGTTTCATATAGGGAATTAAAAAAAGAAAATGAATCTTTAAAGCAGAAACAATTAATTAATAGTATTAAACTTTTAAAGTATGAAGCACTGGAAAATGAAAATATTCGATTAAGAAGGTTGTTAGAAAATTCATTTAAACTGGGTGAACAAGTCCTGATAGCAGAATTGCTTTCAGTCAATCTAGTTCCGTATGAACACGTAGTTGTAGTTAATAAGGGAGCACGTTTTGGGGTTCATGCCAAACAGCCAGTTATGGATGCTAATGGCATAGTTGGTCAGGTTATTAGGTCTCTGCCTTTAAGCGCTGAAGTGATGTTAATAACTGACCCTAATCATGCTATTCCGGTGCAGGTTAATCGTAATGGATTAAGAACCATTGCCATAGGAAGTGGACGTCTTGATCGGTTGAATTTGCCTTTTTTACCGAATAATGCGGATATTTTGCCCGGTGATTTACTGGTGACCTCGGGTTTGGGTGGAACCTTTCCCCAAGGATATCCTGTTGCTATTGTGGATGACTTTACTATTCAGCCCAATAAACCTTTTGCTAGTATTACTGCAATACCCAAGGCTAAGTTAGATAGAAGTAGAGAACTATTAATAGTTTGGAGTAATTCGACACCTGTTCCTCTCACCATTCCGGAAGCAAAAATTGATAATTTAAATGTTGACAAATAATCGCCAAAATAATCTGGGATATTTTGTCACCCTTTTCCTGGCTATGAGTCTGAAAATATTACCCTTGCCTGAATTTTTAAGTCGTTTGAATCCTGATTGGGTTTTATTGACTTTGATTTACTGGACTTTGGCTGTTCCAGAAAAAGTAGGTGTTTTTAATGCTTGGGTAGTAGGTATTTTAGTCGATGTATTAACCGGTCGGGTATTAGGCCAGCAGGCATTAATTTATGCATTAACAAGTTATACCAGCTTGAAGCTTCATAAGCGTTTGCGGCAATATCCAGTGTATCAGCAGTCTTTGTTTGTTTTTCTCTGTCTGTTTTTCTCTCAAATGATGGTCTTCTGGATAGAAAATATTCAGGGAACTACGGAATTTACTTTGGTGTTCTGGATGCCTGTGCTAGTTGGAACACTATTTTGGCCTTTAATTTATTTAATATTACGTTTTATTCGTGTTTTTGGAGATATTCGTTAATTTTGTTTTTTCCTGCAAATGCATGAATAGAATAAGCTTGTTCTGACGGTGCGAACAGTATCCCATTTTATTAATTTTAATTATATAAACCAATTTCCATATAAAAATCAAATCACTATGACACGCAGTATATGAGCCGAAATTTTTCATTAAAAGATCCTTTGGCTGAAAACCGTATGTTTCTGAGCCGAATAGTAGTTTCTTTTGTTTTTTTTATGTTATTAACTGTGGGTTTGATTTTAAGGCTGATTTATTTGCAGGTTGCTGGTCATGAACATTATTCAACCATGGCGAAGTCCAATCGGATTAAAACTGTTCCTTTACCACCCACCCGAGGGATTATTTATGATAGGTATGGCAGGATATTGGCTGAAAATATTCCCTCATATAGCTTGGAGCTTATTCCTGAGCAAATAGATAATCTTGAGCAGACATTGTTAGATTTGCAGAAATTGTTGGGTTTTTCAGATGAAAAAATTGAGCAATTCATCAAGCAGAAAAAAAGGGAAAAACATTTTGCTAGTATCCCTTTATTATTACGTTTGAATGATCAAGAGGTGGCAAAATTTGCTGTGGTCAGACCTTATTTCCCTGGGGTTGATGTCCGTGCCCGATTGGTTCGTCATTACCCTTATAGTTTTTTGACATCGCATGTCGTGGGCTACGTGGGCAGGATCAATGAAAAAGAATTAAAAAGCCTGTCCGCGTCAGAATATAGGGGAACCTATCATATTGGTAAAAATGGGATTGAGAAAACCTATGAATCCCTTTTGCATGGTCAAACTGGGTATTCAGAAATTGAAACCAATGCACAAGGGCGAGCTGTTAAGACGGTTTCTTCAGATAATCCTGTTCCAGGTTCAAATATCCACTTAACACTTGATGTGGATTTACAAAAAACAGCATATGAAGCATTGGATGGATCTAATGGTGCAGTGGTTGCGATTGAAATAAAAACCGGAGATGTATTAGTATTTACCAGTCGACCAGGTTTTGATCCCAATCCTTTTGTTTATGGGATTAGTCGAAAAGCCTATAAAGCATTACAGGCATCTGTAGATCAACCCTTGTTTGATCGTGCTTTACGTGGACAGTATCCTCCTGGTTCCACAATTAAACCATTCATTGGATTGGCAGGGCTTGAATATAATGTGACTGAATTTCGACATAAATTATTCTGCCCTGGATTTTATCAACTACCCAAGTTAAAGCATAAGTATCGTGACTGGAAAAAATGGGGGCATGGAGTGGTAGATCTTGATATAGCAATAACACAGTCATGTGATGTTTATTTTTATGATTTAGCGCGAACTCTGGGTATTGATAGAATTCATAGTTTTTTACAGAAATTTGGTTTTGGAGAAAAAACCGGTATTGATTTAGTAGGAGAAAAATCAGGATTACTACCCTCTAGAAAATGGAAAAGAAGATATAGAAGCCTACCTTGGTATCCTGGAGAAACATTAATAACTGGCATAGGGCAAGGCTTCACACAGGTTACACCTTTACAATTAGCCAGAGCAACAGCAACTTTGGCTAATAAGGGGAAAGTGGTAACACCTTATCTAGCGCATAGAAATATGTATTCTGATGGTATAATTGGCAAACAAGAAAAACCAAATAAGCAGATTGTTCTGCAGAAAAATAATCTTGATAATATTGTTTCTGCCATGATAAACGTTGTTCACGGAGCCAGGGGGACTGCTAAAAGGTTACAAAAGGGGATAGACTATAAAATAGCCGGAAAAACGGGGACTGCCCAAGTTTTTACAGTCAAACAAGACGAGACATATAAAGAACACGAGATTGATATCAAGCTAAGGGATCATGCTTTATTTATGGCTTTTGCTCCCGCCTCAAACCCAACAATAGCGGTGGCTGTAATAGTTGAGAATGGGGGGCATGGTGGTTCGGTTGCCGCACCTATAGCCGGTAAAATTATGAAGCAGTTTTTATCTTCTGACAAAGAGAGTGAAAATGCAGACTGAAACCCGAGGTGAACAATTTCACCCGCCCTCTGTTATTGGTACATTACTTAGAAAATTACATATAGATATTCCGCTTTTTATTGCTTTATTTCTGGTTTGCTCATTAAGTTTTTTGATTTTGTACAGTGCAGGTGGTCAGGACACTGGTATTTTAATACGGCATGCAACACGAATGGGGGTGGCTTTTGTTCTGATGATTGTATTGGCGCATATTAATCCGGATCAATTTCGTCGTCATTCAGCAAAGTTATATGTTCTGGGTATAATATTGCTGGTTGCTGTATTGGCTATGGGAGAAATGGGCAAGGGAGCGCAACGCTGGCTGGATTTGGGTTTTTTTCGTTTTCAACCCTCAGAGATGATAAAGATCACTACGCCAATGATGATTGCCTGGTATTTATCAGGTTACACTTTGCCCCCAAAGATAAAGCAGCTTTTAATGGCTACTTTATTAATAGTAGTTCCCACTTTATTAATTGCAAAACAACCTGATTTAGGTACATCCCTATTAGTCGCCTGTTCAGGGGTTGCGGTATTGTTTTTTGCTGGTTTATCGTGGCGATTCATGATTGGATCAGGCGTAGTGCTAACTTCATTAACACCAATTTTATGGCATTTTATGCGCGATTACCAACGAGCTAGAGTGTTGACTTTCCTGAATCCTGAAGCCGATCCAATGGGAAGAGGCTATCATATTATTCAATCAAAAATTGCTATTGGTTCTGGAGGAGTTCATGGTAAAGGCTGGCTGGGAAGTACCCAGGCAAATTTAGATTTTTTGCCTGAAAGTTCAACAGACTTTATTTTTGCAGTTTTTGCAGAAGAATTTGGCTTGTCTGGTTGCTTAAGTCTATTAATGCTTTATTTGCTGATTATTATCCGTTGTCTTTATATTGCCGTACAAGCTCAGGATACCTATAATAGACTGTTAGCAGGAAGCTTGACCTTTACCTTTTTTGTTTATGTTTTTGTTAATATTGGGATGGTGATTGGCATTTTACCTGTTGTAGGCGTGCCGTTGCCTTTAATTAGCTATGGAGGCACTTCAATGGTAACCATATTAGCTGGGTTTGGTATTCTTATGTCTATACATACGCATAGGAAATTTCTGCCTACTTAAATATAATCTCCTTAACAAATTTATTTTAGGACAGGTCGCTGGTGATCCGGCAATAGGGTTTTGAAGAGGAATAAAAGTGATGTGCCTAATTTGATGTTTCGGAAAAACAATGTTTTAAAAGAATCCATTCAATTTTAATTTTTTCCTGTAGGGTATCTTGTTCTTATTGAGGATTTCTCAATATTGACCCAGTTCTTATAGGTAGCCTTGATGGAACAGAGTGGAATCAAGGTTTCGAAAATGATTCCTTGATTCCGCTTCGCTACATCAAGGCTACATTTTGATGTTTCGGAAAACAATGTTTTAAAAGAATCCATTCAATTTTAATTATTTACCTATAGGGTATCTTGTTTCTTAGTTTGTTTATGAAAAAAATAATAGTATATTTATTAATAGTTTGGGGTGTTATCATCAGCTTCAATTCAACGGCTGCATTTAAGGAAACTAAGTTATTTAATAGTTTTGTTAATAAATTAGTCGAGAAGCATCAGTTTGATAGAGCTGAATTAGAATCATTATTTCAATCAGTCGATATTAAAAAAAGTATTATTGAGGCAATGGAGAGGCCGGCAGAAGGTATGCCTTGGTATAAATATCGAAAAATATTTATAACGGATTCACGTATAAAAGGGGGCATAAAATTTTGGGAACAAAATGAAATTATATTGGCGAAGGTTGAATCTGACTATGGTGTTCCGGCTGAGATTATTGTTGCTGTTATTGGTGTTGAAACTCGATATGGCGGAAATACAGGTCATCACCGAGTAATTGATGCGCTTTCAACCTTAGCTTTTAACTATCCCAAAAGGAGTAAATTTTTTCTTAGAGAGCTAGAAAGTTTTCTTATTCTTTGTCGTGAAGAAAAAATGAACCCTTTAGAGCCTACAGGCTCGTATGCAGGGGCAATGGGAATTCCTCAATTTATGCCTAGTAGTTATAGAGCCTATGCGGCAGATTTCGAAAACGATAAAAAAAGAGATATCTGGAATAATCCAGCAGATGCAATAGCCAGTGTGGCAAATTATTTTGTAAAACATAAATGGCGCAACAACGGTTCAGTTATTTTTCCTGTCATCGCAGAAGGAAAAGCGTATCAGCAAGCTCTGACAAAAGGGCTAAAGCCAGATTTTACAGGGACGGAATTAGAAGCATTATCAATTTACTTTCATCAGCCAGTTTTGACCGATGAAAAGGTAAAATTATTGGCTTTTAAACAAGAAGAAGGCCATGATTTATGGGTAGGATTACACAACTTTTATGTGATTACACGATATAACCATAGTCCGTTATATGCAATGGCTGTTTATCAACTGAGTGATGCCATTTATAAAGCAAAGCAATTAAGTTTGGTAGCTACTCAAGATACCCAACATGTTGAAAAATAAGTTTAAAAGTTGTAGGGCGGACATTAGTCTGCAATTACAGACGAAACCAAATAAAAATAATCCCGTTCAACGGATATACTATTTTTTTCTAAATGATTTGCAGATAACACCTTGAATATGCATAAAAGATTTATTGTCGTTTCATTTGTTATTTGTAGTGCTTGTACGCTTGATTCTAAAAATATAATTCAGGATAGTGCCCCAGAATATGTACCTTTTAATGTCATGCAAGTGCCGGATGCAGTACCGATATATGAAAAAAGAACTCGGGCAGGAAATCCGCCTAAGTATGAGGTTTTAGGTAAGCAGTATAAAATACTGAGTGAAAGTAAAGGTTATCAGGAAAAGGGTATCGCATCCTGGTATGGAGTCAAATTTCATGGCAAAAAAACCTCAAATGGTGAGGTTTATGATATGTTTGCAATGACAGCAGCCCATAAAACTTTACCGATACCCAGTTATGTACGGGTTACGAATATGGAAAACCTGCGTAGCATTGTAGTCCGCATTAATGATAGAGGACCTTTTCATGATAATCGGATTATTGATTTGTCATACACCGCTGCAAAACAGTTAGGTATTCAGCAAAAAGGTACCGGCTTTGTTGAAGTGATAGCGATAGAACCTAAAATTCTGGAGTCTGTCAATCAGGAGCAAAGTACCAAAGCTGATTTTCAATACCAAGCGGAAACAGAATTATATTTACAAATAGGGGTTTTTAGTAATCAATCGAATGCCAGACTGGTTCAACAAAAACTGTTGAGGGGTCAAATAACAAAATCAAGAATTAAGTTGGCTCAAAACCAAACTAACATTTTATACAAAGTACAAGTTGGCCCATTATTTTCATTTCGTCAAGCGGATGAGGTCAATGAAAAACTGGGGTATTTAGGATTTACAGATATTCAATTAGTGGATGAATCAAGAGAGTAGGGGTAATACTGCTATTTAAGGATTAAGTTATAATACAGACTGTAGGTTGGGTTAGTTTATCAAGGGAAGCGCGATAACGTAACCCAACACTCTGCAATTATCAATGTGTTGTTGGGTTACGTTTTTTCGCTACACTAAAAAATCTAACCCAACCTACATTTTTAATATTTGGGGTGGAAGGTTGAGATTTTAGTTATTTTTTTACCCATTTTTTGCCTTGAGGCAATAGTTTCATAGTCTGCTATGAGTTTCTCATATCACGCTTTGAAATGCGAATAAACCCCTTTCGTAGTTGTATTATTAAATAAGAAAACTATTTTTGATAAGACAACTCGTTAATTTGTGGTTAACTTCACAATATTAATTGACTTAATATAATAGACTGTGTTCAACTGATATTTCAACCTAGTGGAGAGTCAATAATAATTTGATCAAGTATTAGAGAAATCTTTGGGTAGAACTAAAACAGGAAAATCACGATAAAATGAAAAAATATGCGCCAACTGAACGTTAAAAAAACTTCGATTGAGGGTTTTACTTTAATTGAATTAATGATAACTGTTGCAATAGTAGCTATTGTTGTGGGTTTTGCTGTGCCTAGTTTTATGCAAATGATTGCTAATAACCGTACTAGTAGCTATGCTAATGAATTAGTGGCTTCTTTAAGTTTTGCTCGGAGTGAAGCAGTAAAGAGGGGGGTGCCTGTTAGCGTACGGACAGCGGGCCCTGCAGGTAACTGGGCAAATGGCTGGAGTGTTTTTACTGATATTAATAGTAATGGTATTATGAATGTAGTTGATGAACCTGCATTAAAAATTTATATGGCTTTACCTGCTAGTCTAACATTAACTACTGGCCTAATATTTCAAAATTCTATTACTTTTCTACCTACGGGGTTAACCCAAGGTAATGCAGGTGATACTTTTCTATTGTGCGATATTAACGGAAATATTCCAGCTGCTCGAGAAATAATATTGAATGGAGTAGGACGTGTTTATACTGTTGCTGGTAGAACAATCGTAGGTGGTGCTAGCGTATGTCCATAGATAAATATAACAAATTTAAACAGGGATTTACGCTGATAGAAGTTCTTATTTCTATGGCAATAGTTGCTGTAGGTCTACTTGGTTTGGCCGCCATGCAACTAACTGGATTACAAAACAATCAAAGGTCTTTTTTTCGGACTCAAGCTAC
>CAYNRB010000054.1:0-16440 GCA_964399475.1 uncultured Methylomarinum sp. | reverse complement strand
TATGCTTGGGTACTTATACACCCATTTTATTAGCACGCCTGTAAAGTTATAATTCTGCGCCAAACTTCCGGAACTTATTAAAGCCCCACTCCTTAGTGATGAAACCAAACTAATCCGTACATTGTTTAGTTCAATCCTCCACACATTTAGCCCTAGTCTAAAGTAAATAACTTGTCAAAGTTTGCTATTTGGAGAATTTTTTTAACATCTGACTTAGCGTTTTTTATTCGTACTGATTCTTTCTTGTCTCCTACTTTATCGCGTAGAACCAATAACATACCTAAAGCCGAACTATCAACGTATTCAACTCCACTCATGTCCAGCACAATCTTATTCACACCACTATTTGCTTGCTCACTAGCTTTACGAAAATCCTGATGCACACTAAAATCAAAACGCCCAGTCACCGTAATTTCCAAAGTTTTTGAGCTTGTATCCAACTTAGAATCAACTGCCATATTAATCTCCTATTTTTTTAATTTTAAAACAATTCAATTTCACCTTCATCCATTGAATTTTGAGAAACCGCCTTTTTATCCTGCTCATTCCATTGCTTACGCATAGCATTCAATCTAACTACACCCTGATCCAACTCACTAGTCCAAACAGAATGATCCAGTGTTTTAAAGACTCTCAAACCAATCCTAATTTCATCTGTCAACGCTTGAAAATGTTGCGTGTTTGCGGATAAAAATTCAACCATCTGCCTAGTCATATCTTCAAATTGTAAACCTCTAACGGCATCACCAACATTGGATTCAATTTGATCAGTTAAACCGGAAACGTCTGAAATCTTCATAGCAATAGCATCATTCATCTGAGCAATTTCAGCCATCATAGTATCTATATTAGATTTAGAAGTTATAGCAACACTCATATCCTTTGAGGCCATTTTTTCTATCATTTCCTGCGCATGATTGATATTTTTTTTGGAAGCATTAACCACAACCCTTATTTCTTCACTAAATTTATCCGAATGTTTTGACAAATTACGAACCTCATCTGCAACTACTGCAAACCCTCGACCTGCTTCTCCGGCTCTTGCTGCTTCAATAGCTGCATTTAGCGCTAATAAGTTGGTTTGATCTGCAATCCCTTGAACATCCGTCAACAATTTCTCAACTTTGCCCATATGCTCACCAACATCATTAATAACACCAACCATTTCCATACTTTGCTTACTAACCTGCAAAATATGATCAATAAAAAACTTTAGAACATTATCTGTTTCTTTAGCAAACTTAGAAAAATTCAAAGTATCTGTCGTCTCGGATGACGATTCAGTAAGATTAGACATTAATGAATGAACTACGCCAGACTGCCCTGCGGTTAAATTATGTAGACCATTAAAACTCTCGCTCATGGTAATAACTGCATCTGCCACAATCTTTTTTAATTGTTCCAACTCCTGTTGGAAAGTGTTTATTTCTTGTTCCATGCAAGATTCTAGACCCATTACATAGTTTTCAATCGCTTGATTTATTTTGCTTTCATCCGCTAATATTTGCTGTTCATTTGGCACTTCTACTTTATTAAAAAAAACATAACAGCAATATAACCAAGATAAGGAAATAAGCGGTAAAACAATCCAATAAAGAATCTCTATCGAAAATAATAATGGTAACAATAACGCTATCATTAAAAATATAGTGGGCATCCAAATCTTTTTTAAAAAATCCATCATATATACAATTCCCTTTTTTATTTTTAGATAAGGAGTGGGGATTTAATAAGTTCCGGAAGTTTGACTTCACAGGCGTGCTATTAAAATGAGCGCATAGCAAGCTACGCAACTATTTAAGTGCTACTGTGAAGTCAAAAGGCAAGTCAAAATCCGCAAGTTATTAAATCCTCACTCCTAGCTAACTAACGTTAAAATTTGTCCAGCAACTTTGTCTAATGGAAGCACATAATCAGCTGCTCCTATCTTAAATGCTTCTCCTGGCATCCCCCAAACTACGCTAGTTGCTTCATCTTGTACTATATTCACTGCACCAGCATCTTTCATTTCTTTCATGCCTTTTGCGCCATCTGCCCCCATTCCAGTCAGCATTACACCAATTGCATTACTACCCACATTTTGTGCAACAGAGCGGAACATCACATCAACAGAAGGTTTGTGTCGATTAACAGGTGGCCCATCATTTAATTGACAAATATATCGCGCACCATCTCTGATAATAATTAAATGCTTATCACCCGGAGAGATATAAACATTACCTGTTAACAATTGTTGTCCGTTTTGGGCAAGACAAACATTCATATTGGAAACTTCTTTCACATGATTAGCAAATGATTCACTAAATGCAATCGGTAAATGTTGAGATATCACAATAGCTGGGGTAGTAACGGGCAAATCGACAACCACTTGCTTAATAGCTTCTGTTCCGCCAGTTGAGGCACCTAGCGCAATAATTCTTTCTGTTGTTTTAAACTGTTTTCTTTCTACACTCTCTCGTAACACCACATCAGCAGAAAATTTTTCAGAAACTTTTATTATTGCTTTTCTTTCTGGTTTGGTCTCTATAGCCACCACGCGTGCCTGCGCTGCCACCTTAACTTTAGCAATAATATCTTCAGCATATTCATTTAGAGTATTAGAAACATCTAGCTTAGGCTTCGCTACAAAATCAACAGCACCTAGTTCCAATGCCTCCAAGGTTGCCTCAGCACCTTTTTCTGTCAATGTTGAAATCATCACCACGGGCATGGGTCTTAAACGCATTAAATTACGTAAAAAAGTCAATCCATCCATGCGTGGCATCTCTATATCTAATGTCAACACATCAGGATTCAGTTTCTTGATTTTTTCTCTGGCAATAATCGGATCCGCTGCCACGCCAACAACTTCTATTTCGTCTGATGAATTAAAAATCTCAGTCAGCATGGTTCTAATTAAAGCAGAATCATCAATAATAAGTAAACGTATTTTCGCCATCCCTGATATCCCTAAAATAATTCAATTTCACTAACAACTGGCTCGTCTTTGATGGTTCTTTGATACTGTGTTTCCCGAACTACGATGGTTTGATTATGTAGATGTTTTATCTTTTTCATTAACACTTTCCCAGTATTTGGAAAATAAATTACTTTTCTAGGATAAATGTCACCTAAATCTTGCGTAACAAGCTTTAGTGCTTCCGTATCAATATATTCAAGAACAAATTCAACATTTCGCATACCCACATCACTCATTATTGGAATGATTTTCCCACCACCAAACACTTTAACTTCAAGATGTTTTCGCTTACCACCATTTTCCAATATTGTATTAATCAAGTGTTCCATCGCATAGTTTCCATAGCGAGTTGCATTACCTACAACAGACTCGATACCAGCATCTAATTTTGCTTTACTGGTTTCAGGCAGCATAAAATGATTCATTCCTCCAATACCTGTTACTCGATCTCTGATACAAGCAGAAATACAAGACCCCAAAACTGTCGTCACCAACTCACTTTCATTGGTAACATAATATTCGCCCGGAAGAATTTTAGCCGCTATCAATTCATGACTACTATCCCAGTATCGTGTTATTCCTTCAAAACCTTTTAAAGAAGGACTGGCTATGATTTTATTTAGGCTCATTTCACTTTTTTATAAATCGTATTGCCAATCATTTGAAAATCCGTATCAAGTTGGTGTAAAGATTCTGAATGCCCAATAAACAAATGTGATCCAGTCGCCAGTAATTCACCGTATCTCTGCGCTAAATGTTCTTTTGTTTCTTTATCAAAATAAATCAAAACATTTCTGCAAAATATACAATCAAACTGGTTTTTTATTGGCCATTCTTGCATTAAATTTAATTGTTTAAATCGAATAATAGACTGGCATTCTTTGATCACCTTAACTTTATCGGCATGATTCCCTGTACCATTTTTAAACCAGCGTTTTAATGTCTTAGTTGATAAGCCATCCACTCTATCTTTAGCATAGACACCTGCGGAGGCAGCTTCTAACACGTTAGTATCTAAATCTGTCGCTAAAATAATAATATCCCAGCCAGAGGGTACACTTTCTAACAAAGTAATCGCCAACGAATAGGGCTCTTCTCCCGTTGAACAACCTGCTGACCAGATTCGTATTTTTTTTGTAGTACTATTTCTCTTTAAAATTTCTGGAATTACTGTAGCTTTTAAATAATCAAAATGATGTTGCTCCCTAAAAAAAGAGGTCAAATTGGTAGTCACTGCATTAATAAATGCAGTAAACTCTTCTTTCGGGTTATTTGTTAAATAATCACAATATTGTTTAAAATTTTCTAAGCCGTGTAACCTCACCCTTTTTGATAATCTGGAATAAAACATATCAAACTTATCATCAGGAGCTAAAATACCCGAATGTTCATTTGATATTTTTCTTAACACCTTAAAATCTTCTCTGGTAAATTTAAATTCACGCTGTTTTTCCAGCACAATCAGTTATCCTTTTAAGAAAAAAATCACAACACACCTATTAGGTTTGTAAAAAGTTTCCATCTCATTATTACTCCTACGATTAGATTGGATGAGTTTATCCATCGGAACATAACTGGTATCCACTATAAATTAAAGGGAATGCGGAATTTATAGCGAGTTGGTTTTTGTCGATAGCAAGGCACTGAAACGGCCGAATAGCAAGCTACGCAACTGTTTCAGCAACGCAGTCTATCGGCAAAAACCGACCGCTAAAAATCCGCAACCGTGGCGCCGTGCGAAGTATAGATATCTAAAACAATCCAGCTGCCGCATGATCAACCTCTAACATTTCTGATAGACCTAAAAGTTCTGCAGCTTCAATAAATTGATCCGATGGAAAGTCGATAACGACTTCTTTATGTAATTTAATAGCGGTCTGTTTTAATATAATTAATAATTGCAGAGTAGATGTATCAATAATCTTAACTGCCGAAGCATCAATTTCAATTATATTGTTATTATCAAGTAACACCTTCAAATGACTGTATAATTCAGTCACATTTTGAATATTATTTCTAGCCTCCAAAATAAGTTTAGAATCATCTTGATTTTGTTCAGATACGGATTCTGGGCTCTTTATTGATGAGGCATTTTTCAATTCTATTTTAGTTTCAACTTTTTCTACTACAACATTACTAACTATAGCTTCTATATTAGTATTTGCATCATCTTTAGCATCCGAATCATTAATTAAATCAGCTGGCTCTTCTTCCATCCAAGCTAAGGGGTTATATCCAATTAAACTTTTTTCATCTTTGTCTGCCATTACATCACCCTTTTTTGCAAAAAATCTTGCGCCAAACTTCTAAAATCTCTTGCCGAACGACTTCCCGGACGATATTCCAGAATGGTTTTTCCTGAGCCTGGGCATTCAGCCAATAATGCTGTTTCCCTTATCAGTGTATTTAAAACCTGATTTGGAAAATGATTTAACAGCGTATTTAGCACTTCTTTAGAAATTTTTCGCGTTGTTGCATAGCGCGAAATAACCAAAAACAAGTCATATTTTTTCTTTAGTGCTTTTTCAAAACGTTTGATGGTTCCCATCATATGAGATAAGCCTTGCAAGGCTAAAAAGTCACTGGTCATTGGAATTAAAACTTCATCTGCGGCAAATAGAGCATTGGCAACCAGCAGACCCGAAGAAGGAGGACAATCTATCAGCACAAAGTCCTGATCAGTCAAATTGTCATTTAATGCTTTGCGTAATAAATCGCCTCTTGCTACCCCTCCTTCTGACAATTGTTCAATTTCTTGAAGCCTCGATCCTGCAACAAGCAACTGAAGATTTTCTCTCACCGGAATCAAATTCTGAAAAATATCAGTTTCTCCTAGCAGAACCCCATCTATTCCTACTAGTTTTGAATTAACAACACCTAAAGAAATCGCTAAATGTCCCTGTGGATCAAGATCAATGACTGTAACTTTATTGCCCTGCTTTGCAAGCGCATGGGATAAATTAACTGAAGTTGTGGTTTTGCCTACTCCTCCTTTTTGATTAATAATTGCAACCACTCTTTTGGCCATTCTTAGTTGCCAATTCCTTCGAATTCTTCAGAATCCAATAACTTATCTACGTCCAGTAACATCACTAAGTTTTTTTCCCCAACAAACATGCCTCGCATGTAGCGTGTATCAATTTTTGAACCTAATTTAGGGCTGTCCTGTAGCTCATTTAACTTTATATCTAATACATCTGAAACAGCATCTGCAACGATACCAATGACATTAGAGCCATGAATATTTTCAACACAAAGTACAATGACTACGGTTATAGGTGAATATTCCGTCTTCTGCATACCAAATCGTTCACGTAAATCAATTATCGGAACGATTGAACCACGCAAATTCAAGGCACCTTTAATATAGTCAGGTGTATTAGGGATCTCCCTTATGGGTTCCCAGCCTCGGATTTCCTGAACCTTAAGAATTTCCACACCATATGCTTCATCAGCAAGTTCAAAAGTTAAAAATTGTTCGACCTGCGTATCACTAGCCATTTTAATTTATCCCAGTACATAGTTTCTTTACTGTTTTGATTCTCTATAAAAATAATAACTAAATTTAATAAACATCTTACCGACAATGTAGTGCATCATTCAGTCCGTCTTTTATACTAAAATTCTTCCCATTCATCAGCATCCTCATTAGCGGCAGAAAAGTTGTTCGTTTGAGACTGAGTGGGTGGTGTATTTCGACTTGAAGCAGTTTGGTTAATTGTAGTTTGAGGTACGACAGGTTGAGTTATTTGAGTTGACATTTCCACATCACTGACTTTAAAAAACGAGAGTAATTTGGTCATATTGCTTGACTGATCACTCATTGATACACTAGCAGCTGACGCCTGTTCTGCTAAGGCTGCATTTTGTTGAGTAATCTCATCCATTTGTGACACGGCCTGGTTTACCTGTTCGATACCTTGAGATTGTTCAGCACTGGCCGCTGCAATTTCAGCAACAATGTCACCTACTTTCTTAACCCCTGTGACTATCTCATTCAGAGATTTTCCGGTTTGATTTACAAATTCGGTTCCTGATCTCACTTTTTGGACACTGGTTTGGATCAAATCTTTACTTTCTTTAGCCGCTGTTGCACTGCGCTGTGCCAAATTTCTTACTTCCGTTGCGACCACTGAGAAGCCTCTACCCTGCTCTCCTGCTCTAGCCGCTTCAACCGAAGCATTAAGGGCTAATAAGTTTGTCTGAAAAGCAATCTCATCAATTACCCCAATTATTTCTGCAATTTTATTACTGCTTTCATTTATTTCCTGCATAGCTGAAACGGCTGAGGCAACAATCTCTCCTCCGCTTTCTGCCAATTGTCTTGCGGTTGCAGCAACTTGATTTGCTTGCCGCGCATTATCTGCATTATTCTTAACTGTACTGGTTAATTCCTCCATGCTAGAAGCAGTTTCTTCTAAAGAAGAAGCTTGCTGCTCTGCACGTTGGGACAAATTATTATTACCACTGGCAATTTCTTGTGAAGAATTATTGATAAATTCAGCAGCACCTAACACCTCAGCAAATACATTTGATAATTTATGTAAACTTTGGTTAATATCCTCTTTACAAGTTGCAAATGTCCCTTCATAGTCCTTAGTGATAGTTCGGGTTAAATCACCCTCAGCAACACCGCTCATCACATAGGCAATTTCACTAATAACCTGCTCAATCTCTTCAGTCAAATCATTAATGCCTGAACTTAATTGCGCAAAAAATCCTTCTTTATCAGCCATTTCTATTCGACTGTCTAACTGTCCACTTTTAACACTATTAACTATGGCATCTATTTCAACTTGAATGCTCACTTCCTGGGTTTTGTCTATCCATTCAACAACCGTGCCTAATCGTGTTTCATCATCCATAACAGGTGTGGCAATAATCACCATATTTCGTCCACCAATCACCATTTCTGCCTGAATTGTTTGGGTTAATTTATCCAGCATGGAACGCTGATGAGCAGGATCTTTATGGAAAATATCTATATTGCTACCGATTAATTTATCGGCTTCAAAACCGGGTAAATCTTGTTTAAAAAACACTTCATTGGCTTTAAACAAATTTACCGCTGAATCATTCATATAAATGATGTCATAATTGGCATCTGCCATCATTACATTTCCCGTCACCTGATCTAATGCTTGTTTAACACGACTGGCCGCAGCACCTGTTTCCTTAGCATAAGCCATATCTGCATTAAGCTTAACTTGCATACTATATACGGCTCTATAAAAATCACCTATTTGATCATTTCTATCAAGGTCTATTTTATTTCTGTAAAATCCCCCCGCCAATGCATAACAAATACCGATTGTTGATTCTAATGTTGCTCCAAATAGACGAATTATGTAAATATTTATGTATATCACGACTATTGATAATAAGACCACACAACCTAAAACTATAAAATTCCCGTCTATATAAGTCTCATACATTAAATCCAAAGCAAGTAATAAAAAACAGAATATTGCAAACCCGCCTCTATAAGCTAATTTAATTTCTGAGAGTTTTTTTAGAATTAAAGCGAATCCCTTTGGCCTTATCTGCACCTGATTGGCATTTAATTTCTGATAAAAATCTTCTGCTGCACTAATTTGTTGGCGACTAGGCGTATATCGAACGGATAGATATTCATCTAGCTTTCCATTATTAAAAACAGGGGTCACATTGGCATCCACCCAATAATAATCGCCCATTTTAGTTCTATTTTTTACCAATGCCGTCCAAGGCATTTCTTTTTTGATAGTCATCCATAAGTCTTCAAAAGCTGCAGATGGCATATCCGGATGACGAACTGTATTATGGTTTTTACCGATTAATTCATCTTTAGAAAAACCACTAATTTCTATGAATGCATCATTTGCATAGGTAATAATTCCTTTCAGATTTGTTCGGGTAACCAGGATTGTGTCTTTTTTCATGAATACTTCGTGATCGGTAACCGGCATATTAACTTTCATTTTTTGTCTCCTTAACTATCAGGATTTTTTTGTTTTTAAGTTTAAACTTCATCATCCAAACCATCTAATTTTAATAACTTATCAACATCAAGTAACATCACCATTCTTTCATTGACTGATGCCAATCCATTGATAAATTCTGTACTCACTTTAGTGCCAAAATTTGGCGAACTTTGTATTGTGTTTTTATCTATATCGACGACATCTGAAACTGAATCAACCACAACACCCATCACTCGTGTCTGTCCTGCTGCTGTTTGTGTTTGTAAAACCACAACCACAGTCAAAGGTGTATAACCCGAATGCTGAAGACCAAAACGATCTCTCAAGTCAACAATTGGAACGATTGCACCTCTCAAATTGACCACACCTTTTTCATAAAAAGGCACGTTTGGAATACGTGAAACAGGCTCCCAGCTTCTAATTTCCTGCACTCTAAGAATATCAACACCGTACTCTTCATCACCTAATGCAAAGCTTAAAAACTGAATTTTGTTATCCAATTTTTTTATCGCTTCTGCCTTTTCTATTTTATTTTTTTCAGCTACTTCTACCATAATTATTTAATAATTTATTGCTGATTTGATAAGCGAACTAATCCTGGAATATCCAAAATCAGTGCAACACTCCCATCACCCAGAATAGTTGCCCCAGACACACCTTCTACCTTCCTATAATTCGCTTCTAATGATTTAATGACTACCTGTTGCTGACCTAATAAATCATCAATAAATAATCCACATCGTATGCCCTGTCCATCAACAACAACCATTAAACCATCCGTTAATTTCGTAGAACGTACTGATTTAACATCAAAAACCTCATGCATTCGGACTATCGGTAAAAATTCACCTCTTAATCGAAAAGTCTCACCTTTCCCCACCACCTTATTAAGCATTTCCTTACTGATATTGACTGATTCTTGAATCGCACCTAAAGGAATAATAAAACGTTCATCCCCTACTGCGATGGATTGTCCATCCAAAATAGCTAAAGTCAGCGGAAGATGAATTGCAATCGTAGTACCTTTGCCTAACTCAGAAGAAATTTCTATATTTCCGCCTAAAGACTGAATATTTCTTCTTACTACATCCATTCCAACACCACGCCCTGATACATCGGTCAGTTTTTCAGCGGTTGAAAACCCAGCCATAAAAATCAGTTCAAAGGTTTGTTTCTCTGATAATACAGTCTCTTCATCAATCAAGCCTTTTTCTATCGCTTTACTTCTTAACATGTCCTTATTTAAGCCCTTACCATCATCTCTAACTTCGATTACAATTTGGCCGCCGCGATGATAAGCTTCTAAGGTTATAGTTCCAGTCTCTGACTTTCCAGCGGCAAGTCGATCGGCCGGCATTTCCACACCATGATCCAGGCTATTTCTGACCAGGTGCACCAGCGGATCACTTAATAATTCCACAACAGTTTTATCGACTTCGGTATTTTCTCCCACTAAAACCAATTCAATTTTTTTATCTAATTTGGCACTTAAGTCATGAACCAGGCGAGGAAAACGACTAAAAACAAAACTGATAGGCAACATTCGAATATTCATCACACTTTCCTGTAATTCTCTGGTGTGACGTTCTAATTGTGAAAGACCATTTTTCAACTGATCCAATTTGCTAATTTCAAAGTGTTCACCGACCAGACTTAACATGGATTGAGTAATGACTAACTCCCCCACCATATTAATCAAGGTATCAATTTTACCGGTATCAACTCGAATTGAACTTGAACTCTTTGCTGCTGGTTTTTTAGTTGCTGATTTGGCTTGACTGAGTTTTGGTTTTGCTATTACTGCTGGTGCAACATCCTCACTAACTTTAGGAGCCAGCTCCGAAACTAAATCCTGAGACGATTGCGGCTCTGTTGACGCATTAATGGGAGGTTGCAAAGCATTAATTTGCTTGTCAGGCACCAATAATGGCTGGATGGCTAAATCACAGTCTTCTTCTACCCAATCAAAAATCTCATCAATCGCGTCCTCTGCCACCTCTCCTTTAACAATTAAATCCCATGATATATGACACTCCTCTGGATCTAAATCATAAAAACCCGGAACTCCCTGAAAATCTATTTCGCTAGTCAATTCGCCCAGTTCCGAAAGCTCTCTAAACATTCTGACGGGATCATTACCGGTTTTTAATAAATTTGCATGTGGGCAAAATGCAATACGCCATCCCTCGGCATTCACTTTTCCTGGTGTAGAATCTCCAACAACTGGTTCTAAAACCACACTTTCTACACTAGCTGACTCTACCGAAGAAATCTCTGCTGACTTTCCGTTAAGTTCAGTTTCCAGTACGTGTTTGTATTCTGCAACACGAGCCTCATCAACTTCTTGTTCATCTTGAATTGCAGTTAACATTTCTTTTAAACAATCAACTGAACCTAACAGCACATCAACTGCTGGTTGCGTCACTTGTCTACGTCCGTCACGCATTTCATCAAGCAGCGTTTCCATGACATGTGTAAAGTCTGAAACCGCAGTAAAGCCGAATGTTCCACTCCCACCCTTTATTGAATGAGCGGCTCTGAATATGGTATTGATTTCTTCTTCATCAACGTCACCCATATCAAGATTTAATAACCCCGATTCCATCACTTCCAAACCTTCGAAGCTCTCTTCAAAAAAGACCTGGTGGAATTGTGCCATATCAATAGACATAGACTTTCCTGCTCATCAAAAAATTCTCATGTATCACACAACAAATAAACGGCTAGAAAATAACCTGACAAATTAAGCAAGTTATTTATTAACCTTCCTATCCTAGTACTTTCTTTATGGTTTTTAACAATTGATCCGGGTTAAATGGCTTTACTATCCACCCTGTTGCGCCTGCTGCTTTTCCTGCTTGTTTTTTGTCCATACCTGATTCTGTTGTTAGCATTAACATGGGAATAAATTTATAGTCTGGTAAAGCACGTAAATCCGAAATTAAAGAAATACCGTCTTTGTTAGGCATATTTACATCGGTAACCACACAATCAAATTTTTGTGCTTTAGCTTTGCCTAAAGCATCAACACCATCAACTGCTTCAACTACTGTGTAACCAGCACCTTTTAAAGTAAACGATACCATTTGTCTCATTGACGCTGAATCATCAACTGCCAGAATACTTGCCACTATTTTCTCCTACTATTTTATTAAAAAATAAAAATCCCACCTCTGTTACTAATAAATTGTAGTCTAAAAAATTAGATTTTCTGAACATTTTCAAAAAAAGCTTCAAGCTACCTTACCTAGAAAAATAAAAGACACATAAATAGTTATAAATCATTTATTTATAGTGTTTTAATTTCATAACAGGCAAACATATAAGCTTGTATTTATAGTAAAGTGGTTTTTAAGAAATGGGAATTAAATAGTTTTAGCTAGATCCGATTCAGCAACAGCTAGAACTATTCTGCATATTATTTAAAATCAATTGACACCCAGCATTCTCGCTAGTATCCTGTGTTTTTTTGTGATAAGTCGACATAAAGCACAAGAAATAGCAATTAATTTATCAAAACAATTTTCTATCTATGAAAGAGTTTTTACTATAGCTGTATTAATACAGATGATAGAAATCATAAGTGAGGGAGTTTCTGATGCAAGAAAATAGTCATCCATTCGTATTTAAAGGTAAAAGCGGTGAATTTTTTAAAATCTGGATTGTTAATATCATGCTTTCCATTATCACCTTAGGCATTTATTCTGCTTGGGCCAAAGTGAGAAACCGACGTTATTTTTATAGCAATACCTTATTGATGAATATGCCATTTGATTATCTGGCTGATCCGATAAAAATATTAAAAGGTCGTCTTTTGGCCTTTGCCTTATTTATGATTTATATCCTGTCATCGATGCTATCCCCACTGCTACAATCAGTGATTATGCTTGGTTTTTTACCTCTTCTGCCCTGGATTATTATTAAGGCAATAAAATTCAACTTATATAACTCAGCTTATCGTAATATTCGTTTTCATTTCGATGCTAACTACTTAAAAGCTTTATGGGTTTTTATTGGTTTGCCAATACTGGTTGCATTGTCTCTCGGTTTAGCATTTCCCTACTTTACTAAACAGAGAAAAAAATTTGTTATTGATAATAGTGCATTCGGTACCAGTCAGTTTGAACTTTCGATCACTATGGGACAGGTTTACAGTATTTTTTTAAAAACAATAGGTATTTTTTTACTGATTTTTCTACTCTTAGCTACTTTGCTATGGTGGCAAATACTTGGAGGAAATATTCCAACATTTTCTCTAGACTCACCCGTTAATCTGGGGATAACAGGAATGATTATCCCTTTATCCTTCATGCTTTTTTATATAATTGGCTACTGGTATTGGTATACCAATATTACTAATCTAGTATTTAATCATACTACATTACAACAATGTCAATTTGAGAGTCGTTTAAAAACCACAACAATGTGCTGGCTATACTTTAGTAATATTGTTGCGATTATTTTTACTTTCGGTTTATTAATTCCCTGGGCTATGATTCGAACGGCTAACTATCGTATTTCCAGTCTATCCATTATTACCGATACCGATCTAGACTTCTTTATTGCAGATGAGGCCGAAAAGGCCAGTGCAATCTCTGAAGAACTAGGGGGCATCTTAGATATAGATATTAGTCTGTGATCAAAATTAAAGGATTTTACTATGATGGCAGTTCATCAATGCAGACTGCTGTTGATATTTGCTTTCATCCATCAGGTAAAGTTTTAATACAAGGCATAGAACAAGAGATTGAATTGACTATTGATCAGCTTGATATATCACCCAGACTAGGCAATACTCGGCGTAATATTTTTTTACCCAATGCTGCAAAATTAGAGACTGATGATAATGCAGCCGTTGACAAAGTCTGTCGATATTTTAACAAGAACCCTTTCCAGGCTTTGATTCATAAGCTAGAAAGAAATGCATTTCATGCGCTGATAGCTTTAGTAATAACGATTGCATTTATCTGGGGAGGAATTGAATATGGTGTACCGGTTGCCGCTCAATGGGTTGCTAAAACAATCCCTTATGATATTGAACAAAAAATAGGTGAGCAAGGATTAGAAACACTTGATAAATGGTTGTTTTCAGCCTCAAAATTAAACATAGATGACCAGCAACGCTTGCAAAATGGTTTTAATCAACTGCTTACCTCTGTCAATAGACAATATCAGTATCAGTTGCTAATAAGAAATAGCCAGCATATGGGAGCTAATGCACTGGCTTTACCAGGCGGTATTGTCATCATGACTGATGGTTTATTTGATCTGGCCGAGAATGATGATCAGATATTATCTGTATTGGCACATGAGATAGGGCACATTGAAAATCAACACGGTTTGCGTCTGTTATTTCAGGATTCTATGACCGCCCTGCTGATGGCTGGATTATTAGGTGATATTTCTTCGGTAACTTCATTATCAGTAGCCATACCGACAATTTTGGTTGGCAAACGTTATTCACGAGAATTTGAAATTGAAGCAGATCAATATGCAACAGCATTTCTTAAAGCACAGAATATGCAGGTAGAAGATTTAATCCGTATGTTGACTTTATTGGATCAAACGCACGAAACCGAATCAGAATTTGATTACATTGCCAGCCACCCAGCAATGAAAAAACGTATTAATTTAATTGAGGAGCAATGGGATCTTGCTATGTAATAACATCTGAATGAACTATAAGTACCCAAGCATAATTAATTTAACATTTTACTTGTCTTTTTTTCCATCTTCAGCGTTGCATAAATAGTTACGTAGCTCGCTATGCGCCTATTTATACAACACTGAATATGAAAAAAAATCCTGCGTAAAAGTTAGTTAAATTAATTATACTTGGGTACTTAACTACAAAGATGGCATGCCCCTCTCAAAGCTAGAATGAGCAGGCAGTATACATTAGGGAGAGATCTCGTTAGTTTCCAAATTGCTTTCATACATGCACCCAAGACTTTTATACAGGGCAAAAACATTGCATTTTTCATACAACTAGCGTTAAAATCCACACCTAACCCCAGTCTAAGGTAACTTGCAGTAAATAAACTACCAACATTGGGCAGGATTTTTGTTTGTCTTTAGTCGTGTAGCAATAGGCGCATAAGTACCCAAGCATAATTAATTTAACATTTTACTTGTCTTTTTTTCCATCTTCAGCGTTGCATAAATAGTTACGTAGCTCGCTATGCGCCTATTTATACAACACTGAATATGAAAAAAAATCCTGCGTAAAACTTAGTTAAATTAATTATACTTGGGTACTTAGCAGGCTATGTAACTGTTGTTGCACGATCAAAGACAAACAAAAATCCTGCCCAATAATGGATGATTATTTATTTCCAGCTCCCTTACCATACAGTTTTTACTTCAGAATGAGCCAAAATTATTCCACCACCGTTGTTTTTGCCGATGTAGCGGGTAGTTCCAAACTATATAAACAAGTAGGCGATAAAGAAGCCAACCAGCGTATTAGTGATTTGCTAGATCGTTTAATTGCTTCCACCAAAACACACCATGGCATTGTCATTAAAACTATTGGCGACGAGCTAATGTGTCATTTTCCCGATCCTTACGATGCTTATCTAGCAACCATTAAATTTCAACAAATCGGAGAGGAAACCTTACCTATTCGTGTAGGAATGGCCTATGGTCAGGTCATTGAAAAAGGCGCAGATATCTTTGGCAAGGCGGTGAATGATGCAGCAGCTGTGGCAAAAATTGCCAGGGGTTGTCAGATTATTACCACGGAAAAATTTAAAAGTTTATTATTACCTGAACCTGCCAGCCGACTTACCATATTTGATGATGTTAAGCTGAAAGGCGACAGCAAGTCTACCTTGCTCTATCGTATAGACTGGGAATCTTCACAACATAGCAATAATTCTAGTAGTTCTGATCATACCGTTATTATTTCGAATATCAGTGATCTACAAAACCAACTAATTCTATCTTTTAATAATGAACAGGGTGAAAACACAGTATTAACCTTGAACGCTATGAATGTTCCCATCCACATTGGTCGCGATAGTATTTCTTGCAAACTGGTCATTGCCACTCAGCAGGCTTCCAGAGATCACTGCCATATTGATTATCAATACGGTAAATTTGTGTTGGTAGATCATAGTACTAATGGCACTTATGTTAAAAACCTTGAGGGACAACAGGTTTATCTACGCCGAGAAGAATTACCTCTTTTAGGCTCTGGGGAAATAAGTTTGGGAGAAAAGGCTGCTGAGAATCAGTATACTATTAAATTCAGTACCTAACCTGTGCGCTCCCTAAGAAATGGAAGAGTAAGTACCCGTCTTTCATCATACCAACTTGCAATTCCAATAATTAAATATAAGCTTAGTATTCAATTGTTTATAATCACTACACAGTGATAATATTTATTGATTTAGTAAGATAAAATACATATTTTGTTTAAATATTCACCCAACCTTTATCTGTAATTTAAGATTTGTAAGCATTATTAACTGTTTTAGGATTTTGCTACTCATTAAAGATGGAAACTAATGTAGC
>CAYNRB010000053.1:0-16459 GCA_964399475.1 uncultured Methylomarinum sp. | reverse complement strand
TATAACTATAATAATCATGGCCACAATGTTGCTTATGCATTAGGGGGCTTGATTGTTGGTGGTGTTATTGGCGCTACCATTGCAAATACTTTTAATTCGCATAATTATTCCTCTACATATCGTCAGCCGGTACCTGTCAATTCATATCTAGGCAATACAACTGCTGCCTTCTCCTCCTCCTCATATATTTTGCAGCCAGATGGCAGTTGTTATGTGATTGATCATGTGAGTAATGGTAAGTTGGTTTTATCACCTGTTTTAACTAATAATTGTCAATAATCGCAAGTTAATTCCTTTACATGGTTAAATGAGTTTTTGGTGATAGTAAGGCATCTTGCAATAAATAAACAACCAATCTTGCTGGTTTTTTTGTCCGTTTTTAGTCGTGTAGAAATGGTTGCCTAGCTGGCTATGCGCCTATTTCTACACGGCTAAAGAGAAACAAAAATCCTGTCCAATATTGGTAGTTTATTTACTGCGAGTTACCTAAAGCATTGTAACTGATATATTATGAATTCCCAGATCAGCGAAGTGTATCTAAAGTAACATGACAAACTATAGAAAACTCCTAGAACAAGACCGAGAAGTTATATGGCACCCCTACAGTGCTATGGAGTCAGACAGTCTGGTTTATCCAGTAAAATCGGCAAATGGTGTGCGCATTCAACTTGCAGATGAACGCGAATTAATAGATGGTATGTCATCTTGGTGGTGTGCCATCCATGGGTATAACCATCCCAGCATGAATCTAGCTATTATTCGACAATTAGAAGATATGTCGCATATTATGTTTGGGGGTTTAACGCATCAGCCAGCTGTTGATCTGGCAAGGCTTTTAGTCAAAATTACCCCAGATTGTTTGCAAACCGTTTTTTTTGTTGATTCGGGATCAGTGGCAGTGGAAGTGGCGATGAAAATGGCTATTCAATATTGGCATGCTAAAAAACAGCCAGAAAAACAAAAGATGCTGACCATTCGGCACGGCTATCATGGGGATACGTTTGGTGCTATGTCTGTTAGTGATCCTGTTAATGGAATGCATAGTCTATTTTCTACTGCCATAGTCAGGCAATATTTTGCTGATGAGCCCGTTTGTCGATTTGGCCAAGCTTGTTCTGAATCGGATGTCCTGCCTTTACAAGCACAATTAGAAAATAACCACTTACAGATAGCAGCCATCATTCTTGAGCCGATAGTCCAAGGGGCAGGGGGGATGCGTTTCTATTCAGCTGAATATTTACAGCAAGTCCATGAGCTTTGTGAGCAGTATGATGTTTTATTGATTTTGGATGAAATTGCTACGGGTTTTGGTCGTACGGGTAAACTCTTTGCATGTGAACATGCCTCAATTGAACCGGATATTCTGTGTCTGGGAAAAGCACTCACAGGTGGTTATATGACATTAGCAGCCACCTTAGCTACTACAGATGTTGCCAAGACAATTAGTAGTGGAGAACCGGGTGTGTTTATGCATGGCCCTACTTTTATGGCGAATCCTTTAGCATGTAGTGCAGGACTGGCCAGTCTAAAATTGCTTTTTGATTCACCCTGGCAAGAAAGAATTAATAGAATAGAGCTTAACCTGAAACAAGGCTTGGAACCTTGTAAACAATTTTCATCGGTAAAAGATGTTCGAGTTTTAGGAGCCATTGGGGTTGTGGAATTACATAATCCCGTTAATATGAACATTGTTCAAGCGCAATTTGTAGCAGCTGGTGTCTGGATTCGTCCGTTTAATAATTTAATCTATTTGATGCCTCCCTATATAATTGAAAAGGAAGATTTAAAAATTTTGACGGATTCAATTATTAGTGTCCTTGAAAAATCTATTGCTTAGTGATTCTTTTCTAACGTATTCCCAAGGGTGAATTTAAGTGTTTTTTTCTTTGACGCATGAATAATGTGTCGAATAGTAGATCATTGAAGTAGTAGCCGAACACTAGCACGGTGAAACAAATAACCTGTAGTATAATTTTGTGTACAAGCAATTTATCATTATCATTATTATTTCAAATATTCAGGAACAGTTATGACTAACAACACAAAACTTCGTTGGGGAATATTAGGTGCAGCTCGTATCAATCAACAACTCATGCCTGCAATTATTGATGCAGATAATAGTGAACTGGTCGCAATTGCCAGTAGAAGACCTGGTGCAGCCGCTGAAACACTAGCACAATATGCACCTGGGCAAAAAGATGTGGAAATAGTTGATAATATTGAAGCTATTCTGACTAATGATTCTATACAGGCTGTCTATATACCCTTAGCTAATAACGAACATGCCAAATGGACTCTGCGTGCGATAGAACAGGGTAAACATGTGTTATGTGAAAAACCAATGGCTTTAACGGTTGCTGACATAGAAGCTATTACAAATGCAGCTGAAAAACATAAGGTTACGGTGATGGAAGGGTTTATGTATCGATTTCATCCGCAACATGTGAGGGTTAAGGAAATTATTGATTCTGGAATTATTGGCGAAGTACGTTCAGTGCGTTCCTGTTTTTCATATATGATGCAACCCGCTCGTTTTTATCGAATTGCCAATTCTATTGAAAATGGAGGGGGAGCAATGTGGGATATAGGCTGTTATGCCATTCATGCCGCTAGACTACCTTTTTATAATGCAACTGCTGTTGCTATTTCAGCAATGGCAAAACATAACGAAAATGGAGCAGATATCAGTTGTAATGGGATTATTGATTTTGCTGATGGAAAATACGCTCATTTTGATTTTGGATTTGAACATGCCCGTCGAGCTGAATATGAAATCATCGGCAGTAAAGGTGGGTTAAAATGTCATAATGTTTGGGCTAAACAAGCCGAAACACCTGTCATCTCATGGTGGACTGAAGCGGGTGATCAAGATCAGGAAGCTTTACCACTAGCTAACCATTTCCGCTTAGAAATTGAACATTTTAGCGATTGTGTGTTAAATAATAAAAAACCTGCTTTATCTTTAGACGATGCAAAAACAAATTGCCAATTAATTATTGCCGCATTGGAATCTGTTAAAACAGGTAAGCAGATCAAGCTTTCCTAATCATCTTCTATATCTTGGTAGCCTTGATGAAGCGAAGCGGAATCAAGGGATTGTTGAAAACCTTGATTCCACTTCGTTCCATCAAGGCTACGGACTATGACAAACAAAAAATCTGCGCCAAAATGTTCTTTTTTATTCCTAAGATAAAGGATCTATATTTTGAGCAAAAGGAATTGCCGGAATATCATCAATCCTTATAACCGCTGATTGCTGCATGACGGGATCTTTTTCCATTAATAGTTGATAAAGTTCTTGGTGTTGCATTATATAATTTATGTAAAAACCAGTCGGTTTATCCTCGGGATAATCTTGTTGGATTAACAAAAATGACAGCAATGCTTCATCCCATTGATATCGTCTAAATTGATCAAGTGCAGGTTTAAACATAGAGGCTAAGAGGATCCAGTTAGTATCTGTTTCCCCCTTATAACCGAGTAATTCATAAATAATGATTGAGCGAGTTTTTCCTTTTAAAACAAAAGTTCCAATTTCTCGCGATATAAATTCTGTTAGATTCTCTATCACCTCAGATGAAGCTAATATATGAGTACCGAGTATTTTATTTAAATTTTCAATTCGGGTTGCAGTATTTATCGTGTCACCTGTTGCACGGTATTCGTAATGTTCCTTAGAGCCAACGTTTCCAAGATACATATCGCCGTAATGCATGCCAATTCGAGTGGGTAAATTATTCGATTGTATGAGGTTGAAATCATCAATTGCTATTTTGATTTGTAATGCAGTATGACAGGCATTTTTTTTAGTTTGATCGGCTGATGTTTTTTCCGATTCAGTCCAGATAGCAAGCATTGCATCACCTATGACATCAGAAACAAACCCACTATTTTGTTTAACCAATGGAAACATAATGCCGTAGTAATTGTTCATTAACTCATTTAATGCAATGGGGTTTAAGGTTTCTGATAATGATGTGTATTGCCCTACATCAGTGGCAAAACAAATACCTTTTTTTAGTTCTCCATAGCTGATTAGGTCATAGGTGCTTGTTTGATCAGTGATTTTATTGACAACATCATCTGGAATATAGGATGAAAATATTTTTTGTATTTTTTGATTCTGCTTCTTGTTTTTAATTTGAGTTAAAACTGAAACAATAACAAACAGTGTGGGAAGTTGTATAAAAAGGGGGGTAGTTAGCGGTAGTAAGACCTGATCTTCTGTGAATTTGTTAAAAGCTAAAAAAACATAAAAACCACTGAGTGAAATAGTCGCTAATATGGCATGACCATAGGAAAAAATACTGAAGACACTTGAGATAATAAGACTCCAAACTAGAAGTATCAGAAGTTGTTCCCAATTCGATAAAGGTTTAAGCCAAGAATTATCAATAAGATTTGAAACAGCAGTCGCTGCAATTTCAACTGAGCTACTGGGTTTGCGGTCATAGGATGAAAAAACAGTATAGAACCCCTGTTTTTTTTCGGGTTGTAAATCTTCTGCATAACCGATTAAAACAATTTTATTGGTAAATAAGTTCAGTGGTATGCTTTCAGGCATTAGGGTTTTATAAAAGGACACTGTCGGTATGGTTCCACTAGGCCCGTAATGATTAAAATATAATATTTCACCGCCTTTTAAAAAAGTTAGCCAGGATTTCAATAATTGAATTTTATAATCAGAACGTTCGGCAATAGGAATTAAATAATCAAATTGTTTAAGTAATTGAGGCTTGTTTATTAATGCAGATCTAATTATTTCATGAGCAGCTATGACATTTTTATTGTAAATTATCGACTCATAATTTTCTGGCAACTGACCGGCAAAAATAGGGCTGTTTTTCTTTATTAATTTTAATAAATCGGGGTAAATGTATTTATTAGTATAAAATTGAAAAATAGTGGTTGGAAATGTCGGAATGTCACCTGCACTCGCTTTATAGGTCCAGAACAGTTTTACAGTGGATGAAATCTTAGGCAGTAAAAAGGGGGAAACTCCAGCAGCCGATTGTTCTAATATTTCTACGGGACCACTGATGCTTTCTAGGCTGTAGCTATTTGAGGATAGAATTGAACTGTCTTCTGCAGTGACTGTTCTTTGTTGTAAATAACTGCTTAAAATTACATTGTTGGCTTTCTTGATTGCTGTGGAGAAAATTATGTCATTTTCCGGTTCTTGATTGTCATCAAAAACAATATTAAAGGCAATAATTGCAGGTTTTTGTTGATTTATGTTTTCTAAAGCTTGAGCGTAGTATGTGCGAGGCCATTTTTCAGCGTCATAGGGTAATTTCAACTGATCAGCTGAAGCTTTATCAATGCTTACAATAATGACTTCTTTAGATGGCTGGGTTTCTCCCCGTAATTTAAAAAGCCAATCTTGAGAAAACTCCACTTCAAGATAATTCCCAAAAGAAGTTAAATTAATAATAATCCCTAGTAAACTTATCAGCAACGCTATTAATAAAAGATGCGATTTTTTTAGACAGGAATTCATTATTTAAATAGGAGTAAAAATAAAGCTACCAACAGAGGAATGCTTAGCGCAAATTTCGCGGCAAACTTTCAGATATTATTAAATTCTCACTCCTTAAGACAGAACAATTAATATTCGAAGTATAATGAATAGCAATAGATTTAGCTAGAGTTGTTTCGGAAAGAGCTAAAGCCATTTCACTTCTATCGTTTGATCCGTCTTAAACTGCTAGCGGTTTGATTTCAATTTGAACTTAGCAAAAAATCCAGTCATACTGACCTTTTTCTGAAAAATTGTCTAGTTGCTAGTTAATTCACGATATTTAGAATCATAATAAATTAAAGGGTTACCTGTACGGCAAGAAACACTTTGTACTTCACCAATAATCACCCAATGAGTTCCAGCTAATACTTGTTGTACGACAGTACATTCAATCGAAGCTAAAGCATCATTAATAATGGGACTACCCGTAACACCTGCGTGCCACTCAATATTAGCAAATCGCTCTTCTTGACTTTTAGCTCCTGAAAATTGGTTAGAAACTTCCTGTTGATCAGATTTTAAAATATTAATTGCAAAGGTTTTACCTTCTATAACGGCTTCGCCAGTATCAGCAGACTTATTGATACAAACTAGAATTTGAGGTGGATCTAGAGAAACACTGCTAAATGAAGTGGCTGTCATCCCTTTTAAACCAAATTGATCGGTATTTGTAGTGACAACAGTGACACCACTCGCCCATAATTTAAGCGCGTTTTTAAAATCTTGTTCTTCAACTGCCATTAGTAATTATCACTTTTTTTTAAATGGAATAAATTTTGGGTGGGTGAGGTTTTTGAACGTAGCAAAAAAACCTAACGCCGCCTAAATGTTAAAATGTAAGGTTATTTCATGTGTGTTCTTAATTCAAGTTTCGAAATAACCTACTATTTTATTGAAATTACCTTTTCTTTAAGTATAGATCAGTTATGGTTCCGGTAATCATTTCCGCTGCAAATCCAAAAGTTTCTGATAAAGACGGATGAGGGTGGATTGATAAACCAATATCCTCGGCATCAGCCCCCATTTCTAAGGCTAAAACAGCTTCCGCAATTAATTCCCCAGCATTAGTACCAACCATGCCAGCCCCTAAAATTCTGCCAGTTTTTTTATCGCACAATATCTTTGTTATGCCTTCGTTTCTTCCCAAACTCAAAGAACGTCCACTTGCTGCCCAAGGAAAAGCGGCTTTTTCATATTCAATTCCGTCTTGTTTTGCCTGTATTTCCGTTAAACCCATCCAGGCAATTTCAGGGTCGGTATAGGCAACAGCTGGAATAGTTAATGCATCAAAGCCTGCTTTCAATCCTGAAATGACTTCAGCAGCTACTTTGCCTTCATGTACGGCTTTATGAGCTAACATTGGATTTCCAGCGATGTCGCCTATGGCAAAAATAGTCTCGACATTAGTACGTTGCTGTTTATCAACTGTAATAAAACCCATTTCATCAACGTCTACTCCAGCTTTATCGGCTCCGACTTTTAAGCCATTGGGTCTACGACCTACTGCAACCAATACACTATCAAATATTTCTGCGTCTGGGGAGTTTTTTCCTGAAAAAGTTACTTTTAAACCTTTTTTCAAAGGTTTAATTTCATCGACTTTTGTTTCTAGCCAAATGTTTTTGTATTGTTTTTTAAGTCGCTTATTAAGCGGTCTAACCAAATCAGCATCACAACCAGGAATAAGCTGAGGCATTAATTCAACAACACTGATTTCTGAACCTAAGGCATGATAAACCGTCGCCATTTCTAAACCGATAATTCCACCGCCCACTATTAAAAGTTTCTTGGGGATTTCTCTCAGTTCAAGTGCATCGGTTGAATCCCACAAGCGAGGGTCGTCATTAGGGAAAACCGGTATTTTAGTCGCTTGAGAACCAGCGGCAATAATTGCATTATCAAAAGTAATGGTTTGAGAGTCTTCTTCAGACTCAACGACTACAGAATTTGCTGATACAAAGGAGCCTACCCCATGAATTAAGGTGATTTTACGTTGTTTGATTAAACCAGCTAAGCCCGTATTCAAGGTATTTGTAACACTTTCCTTCCAACTTTTGATTTTAGCCAAATCAAAACTAGGCTTGCCATAACTGATACCATGATGATCGACTTCACCAACTTCATGGATAATTTGAGCCATGTGTAATAAAGCTTTAGAAGGAATGCAACCAACGTTCAGGCAAACGCCACCAATGACAGGATAACGTTCAATTAAGGTCACCTTTTTGCCTAAATCGGCTGCACGAAAAGCCGCTGTATAACCTCCAGGTCCACCGCCTAAAATTAATACTTCAGTATGGTTTGTTGTCATAATGATAACTCCATGATTATAATAATAAACGACGAATGTCACCCAGATACTGGGTTAAAGCGACTAAGAATCGGGCGGCTTCTGCACCATCAATCACTCGATGGTCATAAGTCAAATCTAAAGGCAAGATTAATCGCGGAACAAATTCACTGCCTTGCCAGACAGGTTGCATTTTAGAACGACTGACACCTAAGATGGCCACTTCGGGCGCATTAACTATAGGTGTAAATGCCGTGCCTCCAATGCCACCTAGGCTGGATATAGACATGGTTCCGGCCTGCATGGCAGATGGCGGAAGTTTACCTTCTCTGGCTTTACCACTTAAGTCACCCAAAGCAGCAGATAATCCATTTAAACTTAATTGATCCGCATCACGAATTACTGGAACCATTAATCCGTTCGGTGTTTCAACGGCAATCCCAATATTAAAATATTTTTTGTAGATCAATGATTGTCCATCAGCAGACAAAGAACTATTAAATTGTGGAAACTGTTTTAATGCAGATACCAGTGCTTTAATAATAAAAACCAGACCCGTTAATTTAATTTCTGGTTTTCCGGCATTATTGGCTTGTCTGAAATTTTCCATCTCAGTAATATCAGCCTCATCATGCTGGGTAACCATTGGAAGATTTAAACAAACACGAACCATGTGGTCGCCAGTCAAGCGCTTGATTTTGCCTAAGGGCTGAGTATCAATCTCACCAAACTTTGAAAAATCAATTTCTGGGATTTTAGGTATCCCTAAGCCAGTACCTTGTGCTAACCCTTCAGACATAACCTTTTTAACAAAAGCCTGAACATCCTCTCGTAAAATACGACCTTTACGACCACTTCCTTGTTGTATTTTGCTTAAGTCTACGCCAAGTTCTCTAGCAAATAATCTGACACTAGGTGTTGCATGTGCTTTGCCTGTATTGACTGAGGGTTCAATGGGTGAGGGCGCTGGTATTTTGATTTCAGTGACTTCTTTTACTGCTTCAGTTTTAGTTTCGAGCTGCTTTTTAGGTTCAGATTTTTCTGCAATTTGTTCTTCATCAGCTGCATCATTTTCGGCTGGTTTTAATCTTGCAACTAAGGAATCCTGACTGACTTTATCACCCACTTTAATAATAACTTCTTGAATTACTCCTGCTATGCTGGCCGGTAAATCCATGGTCGCTTTATCGCTTTCCATTACCGCTAAAGTTTGTTCCTGTTCAACCGTATCACCTGGCTTAATGAGTACTTCAACGATTTCTACTTCGTCAGCACCTCCCAGGTCGGGTATTTTTATGTCTTTTAATTCGCTCATCAAATAAACTCTTAAAATTAAATTATTTATATTAACCAGGGTGCAGTGACATCAGGGTTAATATTATATTTTGCAATGGCTACATCTATTTTAGCCGAATCAAACTCTCCGTTATCTGCCAGACTTTTTAAAGCGGCTATGACAATATGGTAACAATTTACCTCAAAGAAACTGCGTAGTTGCTCTCGCGTATCTGAACGACCAAAACCATCGGTACCAAGAACGGTGTAAGGGGCTTTGATATAAGCTCTAATTTGTTCAGCAAAAGCTCGCGTATAATCCGTACTGGCAATAATAGGCCCTTTCATGTTATCCAGACAGCGTGCTACATGGGTTTGTTTAGGTGTCTCAGTAGGATGTAATCGATTCCAGCGCTCACAAGATTGGCCATCTCTGGCTAACTCATTAAAGCTGGTGCAACTCCATATATCGGCTTCTATGTTCCAGTCATCAAGTAATAATTTTGCTGCTGCGATGGCTTCTCTAAAAATGGTACCTGAACCTAATAACTGTACCCGTAGTGAGCTTTTCTTGCCGCCTTTTTGAAACAGATACATACCTTTTAGAATATCCTCTTCGACACCTTTAGGCATAGCAGGCTGTTCATAGTTTTCGTTCATTACGGTAATGTAATAAAACACATTTTCCTGATTAACATACATACGTCTCATGCCATCTTGAATGATAACCGCTACTTCGTAAGCATAAGTCGGATCATAAGATACACAATTGGGTACAGTCGCTGCAGAGATCTGGCTATGTCCATCTTCATGCTGTAAGCCTTCACCATTCAATGTTGTTCTTCCGGCAGTTCCCCCTAACAGAAATCCTCGTGTACATTGGTCAGCCGCCGCCCAGATAAGATCCGCAACCCGTTGAAAACCAAACATGGAATAAAAAATGTAAAAAGGAATCATGGGTACATTATGGGCTGAGTAGGCAGTACCTGCTGCTATCCAGTCACACATGCCTCCTGCTTCATTAATGCCTTCCTGTAGAACTTGTCCATGTTTGTCTTCTTTATAATACATTAACTGTTCGGCATCCTGAGGCGTATATAACTGACCTACTTGCGACCAAATACCTAATTGTCTAAACATGCCTTCCATGCCAAAGGTTCTTGATTCATCAGGTACGATGGGAACAATGCGTTTTCCAATGTTTTTGTCTTTAACCAATATGCCTAGCATTCGAACAAAAGCCATGGTTGTTGAGCTTTCATGGCCTTCACCTGAACCAGCTAATAATGGTTTGAAGTCAGCCAGAGCTGGAATATCCAACGAATAAGTCTGAGTTCGTCTAGAAGGGATAAAGCCGCCTAACTGTTTGCGGCGATCCAGCATATAATTTAATTCAGCTGAACCTTCTTCAAATTTTAAATAGGGTAGATCATTTAATTCTGCATCTCTAACGGGTAAGGAGTATTTTTCTTTAAATCTTCTTAAAGATTCCATACTCATTTTTTTCTGTTGATGGGTGGTATTTTGAGCTTGTCCAGATGAGCCCATGCCATAACCTTTAATGGTTTTAGCCAAAATTACCGTAGGTTGTCCTTTATGCGTTACTGCTTTATGGTAAGCGGCAAATACTTTAGCTGGATCATGTCCGCCGCGATCTAA
Source organism: uncultured Methylomarinum sp. (assembly GCA_964399475.1). Taxonomy (GTDB): domain Bacteria; phylum Pseudomonadota; class Gammaproteobacteria; order Methylococcales; family Methylomonadaceae; genus QPIN01. The sequence goes on along the minus strand of CAYNRB010000053.1, from coordinate 5,714 downwards.
ACTCCAGATATCCTGATCTGACCAATCGCTGACCATGGCTTTTAATTCAGGAGTATTAAAGAAATGCTCACGAACATAAGCACCGTCTTTCGACTTAAATGTCTGATAATCACCATCCACACACTCCATCATCCGTTTAGCAAGCAGGCCATTTTTATCTCTTGCTAATAAAGCATCCCATAGATGCCCCCAGACTAATTTAATAACATTCCAGCCTGCGCCTCGAAATTCGCCTTCTAATTCCTGAATAATTTTTCCGTTACCACGCACGGGTCCATCTAAACGTTGTAAATTACAATTTACCACAAAAACCAGGTTATCCAGTTTTTCTCGACCCGCCATGCCGATAGCACCTAAAGATTCAGGCTCATCCGTTTCACCATCACCTAAAAATGCCCAAACTTTACGTTTGGATGTATCTGCAAAATCTCTACCTTGTAAATATCGCATAAAGCGAGCTTGATAGATGGCCATAATCGGCCCTAATCCCATAGAAACAGTAGGAAATTGCCAAAAGTCAGACATTAACCAGGGGTGAGGATAAGAAGGTAAACCATTACCATTCACTTCCTGACGGAAACCATCTAATTGCTCGGCTGTTAATCGTCCTTGTAAAAAGGCTTGTGAATACATCCCAGGCGCGGAATGGCCTTGGGTAAAAATCAAATCTCCTGCTTTTTCATCTGATGCACCATGCCAAAAATGGTTTTGACCTACATCATACAGCGTAGCGGCAGAAGCAAAACTGGCAATGTGTCCACCTACATTAGTATGTCTATTAGCACGCAATACCATCATCATGGCATTCCAACGAATGTATGAACGAACTTTTTGTTCAATAGTCGTATTGCCAGGAAACTGAGGTTGTTGTTCAACAGTAATGGTATTGAGATATTCGGTATTCGCACTAAATGGAATGTCAGATCCGGATTTTCTTGCTGTAGTCAGCAATTTTTCAACAAGGAAATGAGCACGATCTGTTCCTTCATTTTCCAGAACGGACTGCAAGGCATCAATCCATTCCTGTGTTTCAATCGGATCAATATCTTCTTGATCCAATCCATCCGTAATTAACATTTTATTCATTAAAAACTCCAGTTTTAGCCTGTATTGTTGCAACTATACTTGTGTTTTAGATTAGCTATAGTTTGATTGTTATAATTATACCGAAAATAAGAGGAATTATGTGCTAATGCTGAATATATACTTCTAATTTTAATTGTTTGTGATAGTCGTATATGCCAGGTTTTTAGTTAATTAATTTTCATTTTTAGACTGGTTAGTGTGCCATATTGGTTATATAATTGTGGCATATATGAATTTTTAGAGATAAATTATGCAAACTACAGAAGTGGCAGTTGGTAAACAAGGCAGAATAGTGATCCCAGCAAATTTACGACATCAACTTGCGATAGAGCCAGGTGCTCAACTTGTTGCATGGGTGGAAGAGGGGCGTCTCATAATGGAATCTAAACAACAAATTTGGCAATCTATTCATCAAGCCTGTAGCAAAAGTCCAGAAAAAATAGATCTAGCAACAGAATTAATTAACGAACGTAGAGCCTCCGCAAAAAAGGAGAACGCTTGAATAAACAAGAATGGGTGATTGATGCTTCTGCTGTTCTTGCCGCTATCCAGAATGAGCAAGGGGGTGAATATGTTAAAAAACATATTCACCGATGTGTTATTTCATCGGTTAATTGGTCAGAAGTATTGCAGAAACTGAGAGTCGGTGGTATTGATGTTGATAAAATTGATTGTTATTTAAATGCTTTAGGTATGAAAGTCATAGCATTTACAAAAGAGGATGGGGCAATTAGTGCCTCATTATGGGAGAGCGGAAAAAGTTTAGGGCTATCTTTAGCTGATAGGGCATGTTTAGCGACAGGATTGCGTTTAAAAACCAAAATCATTACGGCTGATCGTGTCTGGAAACAGTTGGAAATTAGCAGTCAGGTTTTTCTTATTCGATAGTTATTAATTCAATTAATTCTCGCTCCTAAGTGTTAATGTATAGAAGATAAGGAACGAGGATTTAATAATATGCGAAAGTTTGACGCAGGATTTTTGTTCGTCTTCAAGGCGTAGCAACAGGCGCATAGCAAGCTACGCAACTGTTGCTACAACGCAGAAGACGGACAAAAAGACAAGTCAAAATTCGTATATTATTGAATCCTCGTTCCTAAGTAACTCATTAACTATTTCAAAATTCCAACTGTGGTTGGCATCAATATGTTCTTCATCAAATAAACAAATCGCTCATCCAGCAGTTTGTTTCATGAATTTATAATATTAGGGCTAAGATAATGCAAGTGATGAAATATATAACCAAGATAAAAAGTAATTGATTAATAGAAAGTGATGAGAATATCCAAGGAGGCCAATGCTTTTTTTTGTCATGGCCTAAAAAAGCTTCTATCCAAATTAGAATTTCACATAGCAGTCCAATTATGATCCCTATAATTAGAAGGGAAAAAGTCATTATTTTAAAAAGTAGCATCTATTCCTAATGTAAATTTTTACTAATCCAGTTCGATCAAGTTGAATGAGAAAAATTAGTTCCTCAATAACAGGATGAACTAAATACAACCATTGTTAAAATTTTGATCTACATTTGTTGTTTTTTAACTTTTAGGTAAAAGTAATCCAATCTACTTTGAAATTCACAAAGAGGAAGAGGGATTCCCTATCGCTTTTTTTCCTACGAACCCAGACTTTTAGGCAAAGTTTTCTTAACTTTTACACCTAGTTCTACAAAACTGTTAGCCTGGCGGATTAAATTGCCATGACCGAATGTGAGTTTTTTCATTACCCCATCATAGGTTTTATTGACTGTACTTAATTGTGTTCCCAATTTTTCCAAATCTTCTGCAAACCCCCTGATTTTGTCATAGAGTGAGCCTGCCTTGTCGGCAATCAGTCTAGCGTTTTCATTTTGTCTTTCATATCGCCAGATATTTTCTATGGTTTTTAAAGTGGCTAATAAAGTGGTTGGCGTTACTACAATAATTTTATGTTCAAAGGCATCGGTAAATAATCTTTCATCCGCTTGAAAAGCGGCTATAAAGGCTGCTTCAATAGGCATAAATAGTAAAACAAAATCCAGAGAACGTAAGCCTTTCAGGCTAGAATAATCCTTGCCACTTAAGCCTTTTATATGTTCTCTGACCGCTTTAGTATGCGCCTTAAGTGCTTCAATTCGTTGCTGATCATTTTCTGTAGAACAATAATGTTCATAGGCTGATAAAGAGACTTTTGAGTCAACTACAATATCTTTACCTTCTGGTAATCGGATGATGACATCCGGTTTAAATAAATTATTGTTTTCATCCCTGAAAGCACCTTGGGTTTCATATTCAATATTTTTTCGTAACCCAGATTGTTCCAATACTTTTTCAAGGATCATTTCCCCCCAGTTTCCCTGAACTTTTCTGTCTCCTTTTAAGGCTTTAGTCAGGTTTAAGGCTTCCTGATTCATTTTTTCAGTATCTCGACGCAAAGAGACAATTTGTTCTCGCAGGGAAATCCGATCTTTGCTTTCGTTATCATAAAGTGATTCTATCCTTTTTTTAAAGTCAGTGAGTTGCTCTTTAACCGGGCTGACAATTTGTTCCATGCTGGCTTTATTTTCTGCTGAGAATTGTTTGCTACGATCCTCAAAAATTTTGTTGGCTAAATTCTCAAATTGATGGGATAGTTGGATTTCGGCATTTTTTAATAATTTAATTTGTTCAATCGCATTTTTTTCCTGTTCTTTCAATCTGGTTTGCAGTTCTGTATTTTCATCTCGACTGGTTTGCAATTGTTGTTGAATTTTATCAAAGGCATTATCTTTTTCACCCAGGTGATTGAGTTTTTCTTCAGCAACCGCCAGCTTTAAAGACTGTTGCTGAAAAGCCTCTGATTTTTGATTTAACTGGTCTTCTAATTGATTAATTTGCTGTTGATAAGTTGATTCATTATTTTTTTTGGTACGCCAGAGCGCAACATTACTGCAAAGAAAAACCAATGCGATGATACTAACCGTTATAGAAAGAAGACCGTAATCCATTATAAAGTCTTAAAAACACTAGCCGCTGCTGTTATGGTTTTTTCTATTTCTGCATCGCCATGAGCAGATGAAACGAATCCTGTTTCAAATGCAGAAGGTGCTAGATAAACACCTTGCTCCAACATGCCATGAAAAAATTGTTTGAATAAATCCTGATTACACTGCATGACTTGTGCATAATGGCTGATTTTTTCTTCTTCAGAAAAAAACAGGCCAAACATGGCACCTACTTGATTGGTTGCAATAGAAATGCCTGCCTGCTTTGCTTTCTCTTTAAAACCTTCAAGCAGTTGAGAGGTTTTTTCTGTCAGTTGTTGGTAAAAACCCGGTTGAGAAATTAATTCCAGGGTTTTTAAACCTGCTGCCATTGCGACTGGGTTTCCTGAAAGTGTTCCAGCTTGATAGACAGGCCCTATGGGTGCCAAGTGTTCCATTATTTTACGCTGTCCACCAAATGCACCGACTGGCATACCACCTCCAATAATTTTTCCCAGAGTTGTTAAATCGGGGCTTACATTATAGAGTCCTTGCGCTCCCTGTAGACCAACACGAAAACCTGTCATTACCTCATCAAAAATTAATACGCTGGCATATTGATCACAAACTTGGCGTAATGTTTCTAAGAAACCAGGAAGGGGAGGGATGCAGTTCATATTGCCAGCAACAGGCTCAACAATAATACAGGCAATTTGATTGCCTATTTCAGCAAAGGCTTTTTTTACGGATTCACTATCGTTATAAGTCAGGGTAATCGTATCTTCTGCCAAACTAGCTGGTACACCAGGAGAACTGGGAATGCCTAGGGTTAATGCGCCTGAACCCGCTTTAACTAATAGAGAATCAGAATGTCCGTGATAACAGCCTTCAAATTTAACGATTTTATCCCGATCGGTGTAACCTCGGGCTAATCGTAATGCACTCATGGTTGCTTCGGTGCCTGAACTGACCATGCGAACCAGTTCTATAGAAGGGACTAATTCACAGACCTTTGCTGCCATTAAAGTTTCTATTTCTGTCGGTGCGCCAAAGCTTAAGCCTTTTTCAGCAGTGGATTTAACTACATCAATTACTTCTGGGTGAGCATGACCTAAAATCATCGGCCCCCATGAACCTACATAGTCAATATAAGCTTTTTTTTCACTATCATAAATATATGCGCCATGGGCATGATCAATAAAAACGGGTGTGCCTCCTACGCCACTGAAAGACCTTACTGGCGAATTAACACCACCTGGGATAACTTGTTTTGCATCATTAAATAAATTGCTTGCTTGTGTCATGTTTTGATTCTGTTTGTTATTTATTAGGTGTAAATGATTGGTAATCAGAGGAATTAGGTTTGTTGTCTGTCCTATATTTAAAATTGATAATAAAGTGATAATTTTTAAACTCAAGACGGTGATGTTCTTGCGTTGCTGTACGTGAGAGTGTCCATAATTGAGCTCCCATGTAGAACGATACTGCCATTAAGGAGTGGGGATTTAATGCGTTCCGGAAGTGATTAAATCTTCACGCCTAAGTTAAGAGCAATTTTTGTCATTCCCGAATTATTTTATCGGGAATCCAGTTCTCAGCATGCAAGGATTCATGCTAAGAGCATGCAGGAATGACCGGTTAGATCTCTTAACTTGATGTTCGTGACACAGAGCGTGGAACTATTTAA
>CAYNRB010000052.1:0-16501 GCA_964399475.1 uncultured Methylomarinum sp. | reverse complement strand
AGATTTTTCTAAAATAAATGAGAATTGTTTACCCACTTAGAATTCAAAAGAGCCAGTTTTAATTCAGTTGCAACGCAGAAGACGGACAAAAAGACAAGCTAGTTGCTCAAGTTATTTCGTGCACGTTCCTAAGTCATTATTCCATAAGTAAGCAGTATTACATTCAGTAGCAATCTGTGAAACTGTTACCACTTTCAGGAATGCGGACAAAATGTTTAGAAAAGTGGGGATATTATTAAATTCTCACTCCTTAGATAAAAAGTATCCACTATAAAACCCAGGGCAACCCCGTCACTAATATTGAATTAACGGGTAGCCTGGATGTAGCGCAGCGAAATCCGAGAAGTATGTACGACTGACCCCGGATTCCGCTACGCTCCATCCAGGCTACATTGACGGCATGTCTGAGTGGCTGTCGGTCTCCATGTCCCCCTGGAATTTATAGCGGATACGATAAAAATACCGATTTATTTTTGAAATTTTGAGATTCAATAGCAGCAAAAATCTGCTCAGCAAGCTGATCAAGTAAACCTTTTAATTTCTGGACTGAATGTGGATATCCATTACTAGTGAGTTGATCAGAGAGATTAAAATATTCCATCATTTCAAATGACTGATCTTTAGTGTATAGCCTGTAATGTCCACTGAGAATCACCTGGGCATTATCGGTAGAATGAAATTGATCAATTTCAAGACCTAAATGAAGCGCAGATTTCTGACTAGTAACGCCATACCTTTTCACGAATTGATAAACATTGGATTTTTTGTCATTCAGTTTTTGAACTAGCAATTTAATAATTGATTGATCTAATGGCTCCGCCCAGCGATGAAAACTAGCCTTATAAATTTCATTTTCCCCGATTTGTATAATCATATTATCTTGATTCAAAAACTTTACCAATCGAATCGGATCAATTACAACACGAACCTTATCAGAAGTTATCATCTTTCCTGAATTTTGAAAACTATTCAAATTAAGACTGTAATATCGGATAGATTGAGTATTGGAATGACATGCACTCAAGCCTAAAATAAATACAAATAAGAAACTATTTTTTATCATCAATTAGCACCTTTAGGCTCTAAATCTTTGTTTTTTTGATTACTAATAATAAGACTATTCGGTTTTTGATTCAGTTCTATTAACAAGAGTTCCAATTCAGACAAAGTACTTTTCATGCCCCGTAACAAGTTTTGTATTTCTGTATGGGTTAATGATCCTTCAGAAAAACTGGCGGCTAATTTATTAAAATTATTTAAGGTTCCCTGAATACTTCCAACCAAATTTTGATCGGCTGTTTGTTTTAGTATCAATTCTAATTGTGTTGCCGAATGTTTAAACTCTTTTACCGTTTCTGTAACTTGATTTAATGCTTGATCAGCACTAACTAAAACGGCTTTTAGTGGTAATTTATAGACTTTATCCATTACTTTACTAAGTTGATTAAGGATTTGATCAAGTTGACCTTCTAATGTTGGAATCACCAGATAACCACTAAAGTAATTTAAGGCACTACTGACATTTTCATTATATTGCAACTCAATATATTTGCTTCCTGTCAAATAATTTCCTGTTACCAAGCTTCCTCGTAAGCCTTTCTTTAAAGATTTAATTATTTCCTGACCAACCAGAGGATGTACGCTTTCATCATCCGCAAAGCTAAAGCCCAATCTTGCCGGTTCAATTTTAATCAAGACAGGGATTAAGGTTTTTTGATCAAGAATATTGGTTATCTCTTTATAATTAACGTCTGTCCTGATAACCGATCCAATTTTTATGCCTTTATATTCAACAGGTGCATTGGGTTTCAAGCCCCGTATAGAATCCTTAAACAATAGAATATAACGTAATGACTCTTTATAACGGTTTTCATGAATAGCTTTTCTATTCGGGTAAATAGTAAAATATTCCCGTTTAGTGACTATTTCACCTCTGGGCATATCTTTAGGTACATCAAAACTAACACCTCCCGTTATCATACTTTCCAAAGTGCCAGTTTGTAACCGAACCCCATCAGCTGATATATCCAGTTCAAATCCATTGATTGCCCAAAATTTAGTATTGGTAGTAATCAATTTGTCATAGGGTTTTTCTATTAAGGCATCATAATAAACCGTTCTTTCCTTGGCATTAAAGTAAACAGATTCGATTTTTCCTACCTCAATTCCACGGAATAAAATAGAGTCACCTCTTTGCAAAGAATGATAACCACTACTGTCGAGGGTAATATGTAACCCTGTTGTTCCTGCTAGTGTTACGGGCGGGTTTTCCAGACCAATAAAGTTATCACTCATATCATTTGAAGTACCTGGTGCCAGTTCAATATAAGCACCTGATAACAAAGTACCCACACCAGAAACCCCACCTTTACCAATTCGAGGTCTGACTACCCAAAAAAAAGAATCAGCCTTGAGTAAGTGCTGATTTTTTTCTGCAATACGAGCTGTCACTAAAACACTTTTTAGATTATCATTTAATTCAAGACTTTCTACTCTGCCTATCTCAACACTTTTAGCTCTAATTTTGGTACTTCCAACTTCTATTCCTTCACCCGTCAGGAAAGAAATGGTGATTAGAGATCCTTGACTATTTAAATGAGAATAAATCATCCACAAGCCAATAAAAGCAGCCACTATTGGGATTAACCAGATGATAGAAATAGACTTAAGAGGAATCACTTCCGCTTGAGGTAATTGACTATTCTCTACCATTTAATGCCTCTTTATTTAGTGGGCTCCAGATTAACCGAGGATCAAAACTAATGGCTGCCAATACGGTTACTATAACCATGCTGGCAAAGGTTACAGCTCCCCAGCCCGGATAAATACTCATAATTTTTCCCATTTGAATCAAAGCAACCAATATAGCTACCACAAACACATCAACCATAGACCAGCGCCCTACTATTTCTGTAATCCGATAAAGTTGGGTTTTTTGAACATACGATTCTTCATGCTCAGCTTGCACAGTGTAACAAAGCCAACTTAAGGCTAAAATTTTGCCTATTGGCACCAGAACGCTAGCTATAAAAATAATCATTGCTATGGGATAAGAGCCATGACCCCATAAAACTATTACGCCCCCCAGAATGGTATTAGCCGTTTCCACGCCTAAAAAATTAGTATGCATAATGGGTAATAGATTGGCAGGAATGTATAACAACACCGAAGTAATTAAAAGAGCCCAGGTTTTTTGCAGGCTATGATTAATTCGCTGGTGAAGAAGGGATCCACAGGTATCGCAATATTTTTTATTGATTCTTGCAATATCTGTACATTCATGACATCCCTGGTATTGTTCAGAGATGGATATTTGGGATGAAGGCAGTTTTTGCTTTTCCTTAAGTGACTGCCAAATCTGATGTTTATCCGTGTGTATAACAGTCGCACTCATACTGATGATGAAAAGCACATAAGCACTAAAAGAAAGTCCTAAACTGACATCCGCTAAGGAAGCGATTTTAATAAAGCTGACCAAAATCCCAATCAGAAATATTTCAGCCATACTCCAATGTTGTAAATGACTAATCAACTTCAGAATTGACCGTGTACCTGTTAGTAAAGACGTGCATTTTAAGGAGACATTAATATATAAAACACTCAGCAAATAAAACCCAGGAATAGCAATGGTAAAGAAGAAAATTATTATCGCCAGACTAGTAAAATGCTCAGTACTCAATACGGTAATACTTTGAACCAAGGTCACAATTCTATCCTGACCTTGTACACTGAAAGAAAGAAATGGAAACATCAATGACAAGAAAAGAAAAATCAAAGCGGTGATAGATAATGCAATACTACGTTCTTGCGCATTATAATGTCTCGCCGTGAGCACATACTTACAGCGAGGACAAATTGCCTTATTACCTTCTGGTAAATCAACTAACTCAATTAATAAATCGCATTCGTTACAGGCAAAATGTTTTTTATTGGCCATGAATTATTTGTCGCTGTTTAGGGATTATAAATATGCTTATACTTTTGATTTAGCTGACGAAAAAAGGGTCTGTTTTAGAAATATAATGCATAGATAGGATGCCCTCTCAGATTAGCACTAGAAGGCAGTATATACTAAGAGTCTATAAATCAGCGTTGTTCAATTGATTGTATCTTATAAGTACCCATTGTAGCTATTCAAGAACTCGAAAGTATTTTGTATATTGTAGTTAACTACAATATACAATTATTTTTCCTATAGAGACGCGCCTTTTCATCAACCACTTCAAAAGAATCTTTAAGGCTATCAGCGTACAGGCAGTCTTTTTCACCGAGTAAGAGAAAGCAATTTCTTGCTAAGATATCTAAAAACAGATTAAAAACTTTCAATTGTAATTGTAAGTCAAAATAAATCATTACATTACGGCAGACTACTAATTGTGCTTCGCAAAACACAGCATCAGTGACTAAGTTGTGTTGATTAAAACTAATCGATTGTAAAATTTCATCGTTTATTTTAACCAGTTGGTACCGAGTACTATAATAGTCAGTAAAGGATGTTAATCTATCTGCTTGTTGATAATTAATACAATCCTGCCGAATGGAATGAACTTGTACGGCGGAACGTAGGTTGGATGAGCGACAGCGTTATCCGACAGTATTGACGAAAAAGGTTTGATATGCGCAGTAATGACTGAAGGCGCTTATCACTTTTCCGCCCTACGAGCTGTGTTGCTGAAACAGTTATGTAGCTCTTGCTATACGCCATTTATTCGCCTCGGTAATTGCTCCTGCATTACTCTACCTACACACACCCATCTGTTAGTTGAAGATGAAAAAAATCCTGCGTAAAATTTAGTTAAATTAATTATGCTTGGGTACTTACATCCCTTTCAGCGCCTTGCTATCGTCAAAAATCAACTCGCTATAACTTCGGAAACCGTGACCGCATGAAATATAACCAATAACAGTTAACCTATATTGTCAACTAAAACAAAACAATTATTTGCATAAATAGCATATTGTCTCTAATTTTTATACCTGTATAGTAATGTATAACTTAAAGTTCACTATCCCCCTAGTGATGTATGGCAAGTAGTTGCGTAGATGAAAGTTGCTTGTCCCTCTGAACTCTCTTTGTCTAAGGACATTGGGAGTTCTTTTTTTTGAAGCATTACAACCAAAGGAATAACGATGACTACATTTCCAATTGACCTTAACGCTTACCAACGTATTTCATTAAACCCTAGCGTTCCAACACTAACAGCAGAACAAAAGTCGGCTTTACTCGCTAATATTCAATTATGCCGTGATGCTATTATTTTCTTTACTTCAACAGGAGCTGCCAGAGGCGTAGGCGGCCATTCGGGTGGACCTTACGATACCGTCCCCGAAGTAATGATTATGGATGCTTTGTTTCGTGGATCTTCCGATAAATTCGTACCAATATTCTTTGATGAAGCAGGACACCGTGTTGCTACTCAGTATTTGATGTCAACTTTAAATGGTGATTTACCTGCTGAACGATTAATGGAATATCGTGCGGCACATTCTCATCTTCCTGGTCATCCTGAATTGGGTTTTACACCGGGAGTAAAATTCAGCTCAGGACGTTTAGGACATATGTGGCCTTATGTTAATGGTGTAGCTATAGCTAACCCAACTAAAACATTATTTTGCTTAGGTTCTGATGGATCACAACAAGAAGGTAATGATGCAGAAGCGGCACGTTTGGCAGTAGCACAAAACCTCAATGTTAAATTATTAATAGACGATAACGATGTCACAATCGCTGGTCATCCTTCTGAATATTTAAAAGGTTGTAGCACAGCAGATACATTAAGAGGACAAGGTGTTACGGTATTAGAAGGAGACGGTGAAGATATAGATGGCTTGTATCAACGTATTTGTGAAGCAATTAATACGGATGGACCTGTAGCAGTTATTAATAAACGTCCTATGTGTCCAGGTATTGAAGGTTTAGAAGGCACAACTCATGGACATGATGTGATTTCTGTTGATTTGGCGCTGAAATATCTTGAGTCTAACAATCAGCAAGCTGCGGCTGATATGCTTAGAACTATCGAAGCACCGAAACAAGACAAAAACTTTTTAGGCTCCAGTGATACATGGAATGCAAACCGTGCTGTATTTGGGGATGCTGTTGTAAAGATCTTGAGTCAAATGAGTGAAGCAGAACGAATTGAGAAAGTCCGAGTCATCGACAGCGATTTGGAAGGCTCTTGTGGTTTAATTACGATTCATAAAGCTAACCCAGAAGTGTTTATCGCTTCAGGCATTATGGAGCGTGGTAATTTCTCTGCTGCTGCTGGGTTTGGTATGGAAAAAGGTAAGCAAGGCATTTTTGGTACCTTTAGTGCATTTTTAGAAATGACTATTTCTGAAATCACCATGGCTAGGCTTAATAATTCTAATGTGCTTAGCCATTATTCACATTCTGGTATTGATGATATGGCTGACAATACCTGCCATTTTGGATTAAACAGTATGTTTGCTGATAATGGTCTCAGCGATGGTTATCCAACCAATTTATATTTCCCTGCCGATTTAAATCAAATGAATGCTTGTTTAGACAGCATTTTCTTTGATCCAGGTTTACGTTTTGTATTTTCAACTCGATCTAAAGTACCTGGCATTCTTGATACAGAGGGCAATGATTTTTTTGCTGGGGATTATAAGTTTGTATCTGGTAAAGATGAAATCATTCGTGAAGGTACACAAGGTTATGTAGTTAGTTTTGGTGAATCCTTATATCGAGCGCTTGATGCGGTTGAACGTCTTAAAAAAGAAGGCATTGATGTAGGCTTAATTAATAAACCAACATTAAATGTGATTGATGAAGAAATGCTGGCTAAACTAGGTGCATCACCAATGGTATTAGTGGTTGAATCATTCAACCAAAAAACCGGACTAGGTAGTCGTTTCGGTACCTGGTTACTAGAACGCGGTTTTTCACCAAAATTTGCTCATATTGGTACGCATAAAGAAGGTTGTGGTGGTTTATGGGAACAGTTCCCTCACCAAGGTATTGATCCAGCAGGTATTATGGCTAAAGTTAAGGAGCTGTTGTAGGTATACTTGCTCAGCTTATTGAACTGATTTTTGGTATTTTCAAAAATTAGAATTAGAAAAATAATATTGGATCTTTAGCTTAACTGATGGAAATAATTATGTTCTTCAATTGTTTCTATAAGTCTGTTCTAGAATAGAAATCTACTTGATAAGTGGCTTGTAGGTTTCTATTTTTTTGTCTGTGTTTCTCATTGTGCTAACAGTTTCATAGTCTGCTATGCGCCAGTTGCAATGATTCGGCAATTGCTTCTTCTACATACAGACTCCTGCCTTAGTGTAATATTCTACCAACATTCATCAATGCGTTAGTTGATGATAAACAAAAATCCTGCGCTAGTTTTTTCTCGAACTTAGTCCGTGCGCGCTCCTAAATGTAAAAAAAATAGCTAACGATTAAAAAAAGATTGAGCTACATATAGCAATTTTAAGAGAACAGCGAACCACATTCGTATCCTATTGTTATGCCATTCGGCAATTGTACTGGTTGTGTTAGAATAAATTCTTTAAGTCAAGAGGATTTTGTGTTGAAAAAGGAAATAATCACTAAGCTTCATTTTGATTTTGAGCAAATCGTTCAAATTCAAGAAGAAATAGGTATGGAATTCTGGTTGGCTAGAGATATTCAAGATATTCTTGGGTATGCCAAATGGGATAATTTCGCAAAAGTTATTGGCAAAGCAAAAATAGCTTGTAAAACATCTGGTTATGATTCTGAAGATCATTTTCTTGACGTCGGGAAAATGATCGCTCTTGGTAAAGGAGGTCAAAGAGAAATTGTTGATGTGGCTCTTACCAGATATGCTTGCTACTTGATTGCTCAAAATGGAGACCCTTCGAAAGACCAAATTGCATTTGCACAGACATACTTTGCAGTACAAACCAGAAAACAAGAGCTAATTGAGCAACGCATAGCTGAGATTGAAAGGCTTGAAGCGAGAAAACATCTCACTGTTTCTGAAAAAGAGTTATCAGGTATTATTTTCGAAAGAGTTGGAGACCAAAAAAGTTTTGGACGAATCCGAAGCAAAGGTGATGTTGCGTTATTTGGTGGGCTAAATACAAAAAGCATGAAAAAAAAGCTAAATATGCCTGAAAAAAGGGCTTTAGCTGATTTTTTACCCATGATAACCATAAAAGCTAAAGATTTTGCTAACGAAATAACAAATTTCAATATAAAACGTGATGACTTAAAATCAGAGCATGAAATAACAAAAGAGCACATAAATAATAACCGAGATGTTAGAGATTTATTAGGAAAACGGAATATAAAACCAGAACTTCTTCCACCTGAAGAGGATGCAAAGAAAGTTGAGAGGCGATTAGCTTCTGAAGAAAGGAAGTTCTCAAAAAATATCGATTCATTCAGTGGTATAAGTAACATTGATAGTAATAAGACATAAAAAAACATCAGCAAACAACTTAAAGCATTATACTTTTTGCGAAAGTTTGACGCAGAAGACGGACAAAAAGACAAGTCAAAATTCGTATATTATTGAACCCTCGTTCCTAAGTCTTTATAAACTAGATTAAAAAAACTCTAAGTTCAGTGTACCTTTGGTCATATTTTCATACGATCAACTATTCTACTCTTCCACTATTTTTCTCAAACCCCCATTTACTTTGAACAATAAAATATTTAAACATCGCATGCTCTTGCGCTTGGCGATTCCGATGATATTGACCAATATTTCTACACCTTTATTAGGTTTGGTTGATACGGCGGTATTAGGTCATCTGGATTCTGAACAATATTTAGCCGCAGTTGCTTTGGGCAGTTTGATTTTTGGTTTTATTTTTTGGGGCTTTGGGTTTTTAAGAATGGGAACTACAGGCTTGACTGCGCAAGCCTTTGGTGAAAAAAACCTGAATGAAATACATGTAATTTTGTTTAGGGCTATTGTGCTTGCTGGTGGCATTTCCAGTTTGATATTGTTGTTACAACAACCGATAGCTGATATTAGTTTTTATTTTTTGCATAGTAATCCCAGAGTAGAGGAATTAGCGAAGCAATATTTTGAAATCCGTATTTGGAGTTCACCCGCAACTTTATGTTTATATGTATTAATGGGGTGGTATTTAGGTCAGCAGAAAGTGAGAGTTCCTTTTCTGGTCGTTTTTGTGACTAATTTGACCAATATTTGCCTAGATTTCTGGTTTGTCTATCATCTTGATATGCAGGTCAAAGGCGTGGCTTATGCATCGCTTATTGCCGAATATACAGGATTATTAATAGGTCTGATATTTGCTTTTAAGCTGATGAGAAAAAATAAGTTTTTTAAGAATCTACATGGATTGACTGACTATAGGCAATTTAAAGCCATGTTACTTATTAATAGTCACATTTTTATTCGAACCTGGTGTTTGATTTTTGCTTTTGCTTTTTTCACTGCGCAAGCTTCAAAAATGGGCGAGGTGATTTTAGCAGCGAATGCCGTATTGCTAAATTTTCAGTCCTTTATGGCATACGCTTTGGATGGTTTTGCGCATGCGGCTGAGGCTCTGGTAGGCAAGGCAGTCGGAGCCAAAAACCGGACAATGGTTAAACAGGCGGTGATTACGGCTGGATTCTGGTCGTTTGTTATTGCTATAGTCTTTATGCTTTTCTATCTGAACGTGGGTCATCAAGTCATTAATCTATTAACCTCTCTGGAAGCCGTCAGGGAAATAGCTTATATTTATTTGCCCTGGTTAATTGTTATGCCTTTGGCTTCTTTTATATGCTATCTTTTTGATGGGGTATTTATTGGTGCAATGATGACAAAGCAAATGCGCAATACTATGTTGTTTTCTTTATTCGGCGTGTTTTTACCTGTCTGGTATTGTACTCAGACACTAGGAAATCAGGGTTTATGGATGGCAATGATTGCTTTTATGCTGGCGCGAAGTTTATCAATGAGCATCGTGTTTGTAAGCAAATGGCGCGTTGAAAATTGAATGTTTCCCCTCATATTTTGGAAATCATCTATAAGTTCGCGTAAAATCGACATTAATCAATTAAAAAAATAATAAAACAGAGTAGTAAGTATGATGAAACAATTTTTATTTTTAGCACTTTTGTTGTCAGCAAATCTTTCATTAGCAGAAGATGCAAAAAAAAATGAATGGAAGGCAACATCATTAACCGACAAAGTTATTAAGAACATTCAGCAATCACAGTATCAATATAAGAAATGTGTGATTGATGAGATGCAGAAGAAAGGTTATGCCAAAATTGAACCTCGGAGTGCAACCGAAGCGATTACCAAACAATGCGAAAAGGTTCTGGCTAAGATGCGTCAGGTTTATCTAGAAGAAAAAGTGCCCGTAGTCATCGCAGATCGTCATTTAAAGAAAATGAGGATTAATATTACTCGACGCGTATTGAAACAGATGATGTTTGCTGAAGCCGCTCGAAAAGCAGGCCAATAAAACTTATTCTCAACGTGCAAAAAATGTGAGAACCCGATCGCTATTACCATTGAAATTATGAATAATAACTATACTATTGATTTAACATTAATGCCCACCACGCTTGACTTGTGGCATGTTTGCCTATTGGCAACCGTACTACTGTTAGCCCTTATTATCATTCTGCTTTTGTTGTCAATGCTGATTAGCCTGGGTAGAAAACTAAAAAAACCGGTTGAAGTAGTCAAAGAGCCTGAGGTCAAAATTGTTGAAGTGGATAAAGTGATTGAGGTCGAAAAAATTGTAGAAGTAGAGAAAATAGTTGAGAAAGTAATTAAGGTTGAAAAAATTATTCAGGCACCCGCACCTGAGCCAGTCATATTAAAAGAGTTTACTCCAGATGCCGCACTGCAATTATTGGGAGCCTTGCAAAAAGAAGCGCGCTTTATTGATTTTATTAAAGAAGATATCACTTCATATGACGATGCCGATGTAGGCATTGCAGCACGTGTGGTTCATGAAGGATTTAATAAAGCAATCAATGATTATTTTACCATTGAGGCGGTGCGTTCAGAAAAAGAAGGGAGCAAATTAACTTTAGGTGAAAATTTCGACAATAATGAAATACGATTAACCGGAAATATTGTGGGACATCCTCCTTTTAATGGAACGCTGGTTCATAAAGGCTGGCAAGTAACGGATATTCGACTACCAAAATTAACTGAAGGTCATAATGCTAAGATTGTTGCGCCTGCGGAGGTAGAGATATGAAAGGTTTATTTGGACATATTAAAAAAGGGATAGAAAAAAAAGAAGAAAATCCTCAAGAAAAAGATTCCAATAACGCTACAGTCAGTAAACCTTTTGAATCCACTAAGTTTCCTACTTCTGAAGATGACAGTAAACCGAATCAAGAAGAACAGACAAGTGTGGGAACACAAAAAGCTGAAGACACTTCTCCAGTTTTAGAGGCTGAAAAATCAACTGAAGAGCCTTCTTCTCCCCATGCAGCTGATAAATTTGAGAAAAAAGAAGAACTTTCAAATGTTACTTCTGAAAAAGATGGCATGAAATATTCTGTCGGTATTGATTTAGGCACCACACATTGTGTTTTGTCCTATGCCGATCTCACTACAGAAGAGGATCATATTACTCAAGAAGTGATGGCTATTCCTCAATTAACTTCACCAGGCGTGGTTGAAGATAAAAAACAATTACCTTCATTTTTGTATTTAGCGCATGACTCTGAAATTTCAGAAGGCTCAAACGTATTGCCTTGGACGGCAACTCCGGAACACTTAGTCGGTGACATTGCCCGTAATTTAGGCAGTAAAACACCCATACGTCTTGTTTCCAGTGCCAAGAGCTGGTTATGTCATGCGGGTGTCGATTGTAAAGAACCTATTTTGCCTTCTGAAGCGCCTGAAGAAGTTGACAGAATTTCTCCGTTCAAGGCAACCAAAGCCTATTTAAAGCATATGAAAGATGCCTGGGATAGCCAGCATCCAAAATCCCTTTTGGATGAGCAAGATTTAATTATTACCGTACCCGCTTCGTTTGATCCAGCTGCCAGAGAATTGACCGTAGAAGCAGCAAGATCTGTTGGTTTGAGTCACGCTTTATTACTGGAAGAGCCTCAAGCAGCTTTATATAGCTGGATTGATAACAGTTCAGGTGACTGGCGATCCCATGTGAATGTGGGCGATGTGATTCTGGTTGTGGATATAGGTGGTGGCACTACTGATTTATCATTGATTGCGGTCACTGATCATAGTGGTAACTTGGAGCTTACTCGTGTAGCTGTTGGTGACCATATCTTATTGGGTGGCGATAATATGGATCTGGCTTTGGCTTATACCATTAAGGCCAAAATGGAAAAGGAAATTGAACAGCGTCTTGAACCCTGGCAAATACAAGCACTAACTCATGCTTGCCGAGATGCTAAAGAAAAAATCTTTAATCAGTCAGAAATGGATAATATTCCTTTGGTCATACCCAGTCGTAGCTCATCTTTGATTGGCGGCACTTTACGATCGGAATTAACCCGAGAAGAAGTAAATAATGTCTTGGTTGCAGGTTTTTTGCCTGAAATTAAAGTGGATGAACGACCTGCTTCAAATACCCGTTCTGGCCTAAGAACCAAAGGTTTACCCTATGCCCAAGATGCCGGTATTACTCGCCATTTAGCCGCATTTTTGGCTAAACAGCATTCAGCGGTTGATGATTTAGAACATGTTGAATTACCAGAAAATGCAACTTTTCTGCACCCTACTGCTGTTTTATTAAATGGTGGCGTGTTGAAAGCCGATGTATTATCAGAGCGCTTAATGAAAGTGCTGAATTCATGGTTAGTTTCTGAACAAGGCTCAGAGGCCAGATTATTAGAAGGGGCTGATCTTGATTTGGCTGTAGCTAGAGGTGCGGCCTATTATGGTATAGTGCGACAAGGTAAAGGCGTACGTATTAAAGGCGGTACAGCGGCTTGTTACTATGTGGGTGTAGAAAGTGCCATGCCAGCCGTTCCTGGTATGCCTCCAGAACTTGAAGCCTTATGTATTGCTCCATTTGGAATGGAAGAAGGTACAGAAGTCGTGTTGCCGGAAGATGAATTTGGTTTAGTAATAGGTGAGCCTGTTCGTTTCAGGTTTTTCGCTTCTAATGTACGTAGAGAAGACAATATTGGTACGCGTCTGAATTACTGGACTAATGAAGAATTAGAAGAGTTGGATGAGATTGAAATAACCTTACCGGAAGAAGGACATAGTTCTGGTGAAGTGGTTCCGGTACACTTAAGTGCGGCAATAACTGAAGTTGGAACATTAGAATTGCATGCAATTTCTCAGCGAGATGGACATCGCTGGAAAATTGAATTTGATGTAAGAACAGGAGAAGATTGAATAGATAAACAATTTTAAATTTTTTTCACCATTCATACAGTCTGTATTTTATCGTTGTAGAGCGGACTTTAGTCCGCTATAAACCTTGGATTTACCAGTATTGCGGACTGAAGTCCGCTCTACAACACCTCTTTCCAATTCCTTAATGAACACACGCACCCCTTTCATAATTCTGAATTTATTTACTCCACCTTGAATATTAAATCAGCAAAGTATCTAGTCGGTATAGACCTTGGCACAACGCATACTGTTGTTGCTTACACCGAAAATAAGCCGTCGAAAAAAAACCCTATTAAACTTTTTGAAATCGACCAGCTTATTGCGCCGGGTGAGGTTGCTGCACGACCTTTATTGCCCTCGGTACGCTACCATCCGGCTGAATCTGAACTGTCTGAGTCAGACATCAGTTTTTCTCCAGCAGGAGATAAAGCCATAGTTGGTGAAGCGGCTCGTTTGCTGGGTGCTAAAACGCTGGGTCGATATGTCAGCAGTGCTAAAAGCTGGTTATCTCACCCTTCAGTAGATCATACTGCGGAAATTTTACCTTGGGGTAGCTCTGAAGAAATACAAAAAGTATCGCCTTTAGATGCCAGTGCAAGTTATCTATCTCATGTACGAACTGTCTGGGGACATAAGTTTCCCGATGCACCGTTAGAAAAACAAATCATCGTAATAACCGTCCCCGCTTCATTTGATGAAGGTGCCCGCTCTTTAACAGTAGAAGCGGCTAGGATTGCTGGTTTAAAAGATATTCGTCTACTGGAAGAACCACAAGCTGTTTGTTATGACTGGTTATATCGACATGCGGGAAATATAAACAAGACGCTGGAAAATGTTCATCTGTTACTGGTTTGTGATGTTGGTGGAGGAACCACCGATTTAACCTTGATTAAAGTTAAGCAAGCCAAAGATAGAAACGAGGAGCCAAAACTTACCCGGATTGGAGTAGGCGACCATCTGATGCTGGGTGGTGATAATATTGATTTAGCACTGGCTCGTTTAGTAGAAAAGCAAATCAGCAAAGACAATCGAAAATTATCGACAGCGGATTTATCCCAGCTTTTAGAGCAATGCAGAATTGCCAAAGAAAGATTATTGGCAACGGATGCTCCCGATAATTTTAATGTGACATTGCTGGGCGGGGGGTCTAAATTAATTGGCGGATCAAGAACCGCACAATTAAATCGGCAAGAAGTCAGAAACATTGCTTTGGATGGTTTTTTCCCCTTATCCCCACTGAATGAATTGCCTAATAAGAAGCGTAGTGGCGTAGTTGAATTTGGTTTGCCTTATGCAGCAGAGCCAGCTATCAGTAGACATATTGCTGCATTTTTAAAACACCATAAAAAGGTGGCATCTGAGGCCCTGAATGGTGAGGGTTGTGTACCTGATGGGCTATTGTTAAATGGGGGGGTTTTCAGAAGCCAGCCCATAACCGAACGTACACTTGAATTACTGAATTCATGGAGTGATCAACAACCTGTTTTACTTGAAAATAAACAACCTGAACTAGCGGTAGCTTTTGGTGCTGTTGCCTATGCAATAGCTCGAAGGGATAAAAAAATTAAAATCGGTGGAGGGTCAGCCCGTAGCTATTTTTTACTAGTTGATACCAATGAATCGGTTAAAAATATAAACATACAGCAAGGCATTTGTGTATTACCTCGTGGTAGTGAAGAAGGTGTAGAAGTTGTATTGAAAGAGCAGCAGTTTGCTCTGCGTATTGGCCAGCCTGTACGTTTTCATTTAGCTTCTACCACGGGTGATAGCAAATATAAACCAGGTGAATTAGTTGAAATTACCGATGAGTTCAATTCCCTGCCTCCACTAGCCGTCGCTTTTGAAGGAGAGGATCGAGGAGAAATAACCGTACAGTTAGCCGTTACCCAGACAGAAGTAGGCACACTGAAAATTCAGTGTCTATCAATTGCCGATAAACACCAACGATTCGATGTGGAATTTCAGATCAGAAAAAAAACTTCTTTGGCATCTCAAAATACTGCGGAGTTACCGGCGGGATTTAATATTGCAATGGAAAAAATTCAAGCAGTTTTTGGCTCTAAATCCAAAAAGATTGATCCAAAAGCAGTAAAAAGTTTGCGTATAGAGCTAGAAAAAGCATTAGGGATGTCCAGGGCAGAATGGGAGACACCTTTATTACGGTCATTGTTTTCTCTGTTGCTGGAAGGGATGAAATATCGTCGTCGCTCTGAAAATCACGAAAGAGTATGGCTAAGTTTAACGGGATTTTGTTTACGCCCTGGTATTGGATATCCAATTGATGACTGGCGTGTTGATCAATTGTGGAAAACCTACCCCGAAACCATTCAATTTGTTAACCAAAAGCAAAACTGGACAGAATGGTGGACAGTTTGGCGTCGCATTGCGGGTGGATTGTCGATTGAGGCACAAGAACACATTTTTAAAGACATTAGTAAGTTTCTAAATCCGGCGGCAGCTAGACAAGCAGGTGTATCAAAACAAATTAAAATACGCGGTTATGAGGAAATGGTGCGTTTATCGGCTGTACTGGAACGTTTGCCGGTAGAGAAAAAAATAATGCTTTGTGAATGGCTACTTAAACGATTAGAAAAATCAAGCGAACCGAATCAAACCTGGTGGGCTGTAGGTCGAATTGCTTCCAGAGTTCCTGTACATGGCAGTAATCATAATATTATCCCAGCTGAAAAAGTAACTGCCTGGTTGCAACAGATAGTAAAAGTTGATTGGAAAAAAGTCCCTCAGGCAGGTTTTGCAGCAACCTTGATTGCCAGAATGAGTGGTGATAGAGCTAGAGACCTGGATGAGATGATTCGTTTACAGATTATAGAAAAATTAAGCGACAGCAAAGCACCTTTATCTTGGATAGAAATGCTTGAAAATTATAAAGAACTGAGCGAAATTGAAGAAAAACAGGTGTTTGGTGAAGCCTTGCCACCAGGACTTAAGTTGATTTCAAATTAAATCTCAACCACTATGGGCAGAAAATACATCGTGTTTAGGGACAGTAAATATATTCAACGATTGAATGCAGAATTTCAATGTTAGTGGATGCTTGATAAGAGCATAGCGCTAAATGTCAACCAACCTATCGCAATTTTTTTATATTAAATTTGTACTACAAATTTTTGGGTTTTTTGCCCTCAATCCCCAAATTATTTTACAAAAAAATGAATGAATTATTTCGC
>CAYNRB010000051.1:6915-16606 GCA_964399475.1 uncultured Methylomarinum sp. | reverse complement strand
GTCAACTTACAATATAGAGTTTTCTTAAAAGGTTAAATTAATTTTACCTGGGTACCTACTACGCAGAAGGCAAAGCCTTCTGATCAACCAAAGTAGATACAAACTGACTGGCTTCATTAATAGTAATTTCCATGATTTCTATTAATTGCGAAATATCAATGCTTATTTCTACAAATTCATGCTGTAGAGCGGCAATAGCTTGTGCGTTAAGATTGTGTTTTAAAAATAAAACCTGATCTTTAAACCCAGATAAAACGGGGTGGATACGGCTTTCAGCTTTACGCAGGGTCTTTAATAATTTTGCATATTGTTTTTTGGATGATTTTAACTGCCGTCGACTTTGGGTACGTAGGGTACGGTTACTATATTGCCCCAATTCATCTTCCCATTCATTAAATAATGATGTGGTGACTTCTTCAATGCCTGCTATTCGATGGCTGACATCTTCAGATCTGGCTTTACAAAATTCAAATTGTCTTTTAAGTAAATTATAGCGTTGCTCTAATGAGGATTGATCTACCGAAACAATACTTTTGAATTGCTGTAATGCATCTTCAAACTGGTCTCTTGTGGCTTTTAGGCTGTTACAGGCTTGGTCGACCTGAATAACAACGATGTCTCGTTTATGATGGCCTAGAATTGACTCTCTACTTTGGTAATAAATATTATCTATTCTTTGTTTCAAGAATGAAAACAATGGACTAAAGGGGGAAATATTCATTAAAGCTGTGTTTGTTGATTATATTAATTTTATAGGATGCGTTGTTTGTAAATTGGTGAAATGCTTTATCAAGCAAGCCCTGTTTCTGCATCGCTACAACATTTGTTTTTGTTGGGATTTTTGCTGATTTTACCACAATCAATTCTTTTGCATTTAATTGCTCTGCCAGCCATGCTGATAAACTATCTGAGGTTATATCCCAGCTTGCTTTGATATTTGATGAATCAAGCTCTTTAATTTCTGGAGACCAGATGACGATAGAATGATGCGTTAATCTTTGTTGAATTTTAGTGACAGTATTGGCTACGCTCAAGGACTGATTTATACTTTTGAACAGTAATGCCATTTGTTGCATGGCTAAAATTGCCATTTGATGCGCTGTTTCTTGATTAAAATTCCATTGTTGCTGTAGGGAACGGATCTGATTTGCAAAATCACCACCACCTGGGACTATTACTATTTTATCTTTGGTTTGCTTGGCCAGAATGTTTAGGCTTTGTATGAGAAAGGCTTTGTCTTGCATAAGACTGCCTCCTAGTTTAACTATTCTCATGGGGGCTGTTTTTTTGAATTATGTGGGCTTATTCGGTATCCGCTACAAATTCCAAGGGAAAATAAAGACCGACAGCCACTCAGATATACCATCAATGTAGCCTGGATGGAGCGTAGCGGAATCCGGGATCAGTCGCATCTACCTTCCCAGATTCTGCTGCGCTACATCCAGGCTACCCGTTAATTCAATACCAGTGACGGTTGCCCTAGGTTTTATATTAGATACCTTAATTAGGTTGAATTTATTTTTGACCTTTTTATTGCAATTCAGGCATGGCTAAGTTCTGTATAACATAACGCTGGCGCGTGGGAACAAGAATAGAGTCAGTTTGATATTCTGTTCAATTAACACTTTTCTTTATGCTGACCGAATTGTTCCATCAAATTTAGTAAAGCCTCTGCTTTGTCAAAACTTTCCTGATATTCTTCTTCCATATTGGAGTCATTTACAATGCCGCCTCCGGCCCAGAAACGAATGGTGTTACTTGAATGAACCAAGGTTCTGATCGCTATATTGGTATCCATATTGCCATTAAATCCAATATAACCAATGGCACCACAATAAATTCCCCGTTGATTGGGTTCTAATTCTTCGATAATTTCCATGGATCGTATTTTTGGGGCTCCAGTAATTGAGCCACCTGGAAAACAATTTCTTAGTAAATCCAGCGCATGGTGGCCTTTTTCCAAAACACCCGTTACGGTACTAACCAAATGATGAACTGTTGCAAAACTTTCTACTTTAAATAAATTAGGGACTTTCACAGAACCTTCTTTGCAATTCTTGCTAATATCATTTCTTAATAAGTCTACAATCATGACATTTTCTGCACGGTCTTTTTTGCTGGATTTCAGTGCTTCAATTTGTTTTTTATCCTGATTTTTATCTCCAATTCTAGGGCGCGTTCCTTTGATAGGTTTGGTTTCAACCAACCCTTCGGTTACTTTTAGAAACCTTTCGGGAGAAGAACTTAATACTTGTAATTCAGGATAATTGAGATAGGCACTATACGGTGCCGAATTAATTTCTCTTAATTTCTTATAGGCTATCCACGGGTCTCCTGAACAGGGGCTACTAAATCGTTGAGACAAATTAACCTGATAGCAGTCGCCTTCTTTCAAATATTTTTTTATTTTTGAAAATGCAGTCTGATAGGTTGCTTTATCCATATTTGACTTTGGCTTTTCTAAAATTGAAAAAACTTCTGTTTTTATATTTTTTGGAATTCTGCTGAATTGATTAATTAAATCTTGCCAATCATGTTGCTCGGTTTCATGCGCTATCAAGTAACTCTGTTTTTTTAAATGATCAATAATCACAACCCATTGATAAATACCCACAGCCATATCAGCAATATTTTCTTGATTTTTGGAGATGACAGGAAGCTTTTCTAAGCGGCGAGCCAGATCATAAGAAAAATATCCAATCGCACCTCCCGTAAAAGGAATATCTTCAATGGGTTCATATTCGTTTTCCAGGTGACGTTTTACTAATTCAAAAGGATCTTCATTTGAATAACTTACCTGACCTTGTTGCGTAATTTGCGTAGTGTTTCCATTCGTTACCAATGTCACTTGCGGATCACTCGATATAATATCGTAACGCCCCTGATTGCTATAGGGCGAACCACTATCTAGAAAAACTGCCCAGGGTTTATTTTTAATAGTCTCAAAAATAATTGAGCTATCTTCAAAATAGGCTAAAGAAATTTTTTGGTGTTTTGTATGCGTCATTCAAAGAACAAATAAGTAGGTACTGCTATTCAGTTGCAACAAGCAGTGCGACAGAAGTTGCAGGAGCACAATCGGCAATTTCCAGCACTGAATTTTTAAGGTTTTTCTGATACAAATCACTGAAATCAAAATAGGGAAAACCTAATTCATCTGCAATTTGCTTAACTAGAAAACGTCCGACTCCTGCGCCGATAAAAAAATCATCGGTAGAGATTAAATTTCGAGAAAGCTGTCTTTCACAGGCTTTTCGAATTTTGTTTTTTTGTTGCGACTTGATATGTTCTGCAAACTGTTTCCATAACAACATATCTGTATCTAAATATTCATATCCCGTCATCCGAGACAGTCTTTTTGCACTGGAAGATTTGGTTTTTTCAGCACCGTCTGCTGTATCGGTTTGGTCATGTGCTTCGTTTAATTCTCCGGTTAAACGATAGACATCTGCCATTGTTGCAAAATATTCAGCCATTAAACCCATGTTTTGTCCTTGAAAAAAGGCAGTTTGCGCAACCGCCATAACAGCGGTTCTTATTATTCCGGTATAGACCAGTTCATCCGAGATCAATCGTTGATGATCAGTCAAACCAATGGTTTGTACCTGATGATTTTCTATCAGCAGAATATCTGTAGTGGTACTTCCAATATCAATAAAAAGTCCATTTTTTAAATTCCTTGCAGCAAGTGTAGCACTAGCCAACCAATTTGTTGAAGCAATTGAAAGCGTATGATGTGGATGAACTTGCTCTGGTGTTAAAAAACCATCACGCCCCGCATAAATTAATAATGATTGTCCTTTTAGACAATCCTGTAAGGTACGGATAATATTTTCTACACCTTGTTGACGATTTTTAAATAAATCAACCAATTCACCTGTCATGGTAACAGCATGAATTGTATTCCCTGTTTGCGTTTCATTTAGAATTTGATTCACTGCTTTACTTAAAAATTCTATCCCCTTCCATAATGGACAAGGCAGCTGAATAACCTTGGAAATTTTACCGTCTGGTTCCAGGACTACCGCTTTGATATGTGCTCCGCCTATATCCCAGCCTATTATGCCTGGTTGCATTATTTATCCTTAATTAAATTGATACGTTAATTTGCTTGTTGTGCAACGTAGTTATAACTGGATCAGAATCAATCATTTCTAATACTGTTTTGGCTAGGTTAATTCCCGTTGCCTGGTTTATTCCTACATAAGATGTAGTTAGACGAGGATTAATCTCAAGAATCATCAACTGATTGAATTCATTTAATATAAAATCAATTCCGACATACCCCCATAAACCGAGAATTATTTTCGCTATCCGGTTAATAATATGCTGGTAAGACTGAAGATTTTCAAGGGTTATGTTGACCTCACAGGCATTTAACTTAAATTCGCCTTGCTGAATGGAAATCTGCTGTCGATTGCAACACAGCAACCAGGCTTTTTCCTCTTTAAACAAACAGGACAGACTTAGCGATTCACCTTTAATATAGGGTTGAATGATGTATTCTGCATTATTTTCAAGCTGTTGGCTTATTTTGCTTAAATCATTTTGATTAGAAACCAGAAAAATATCAAGACAGCCTACTCCCATTTTGGGTTTTATAACCCATTGTCCCTCAAATGATATTGGTAAATTATTAGAGAGAAATGTATCTAACTGAAAGGTTTTTACCACTGAAATTTCTTTTTGTTTCAGTATCTGAAAGGTTCTATATTTATCGCTACAAATGGCTACTGCTTCAGACGAGGAATTGAGTAACTTTTTATCATTTTCCTCAACCAATTCTGAGATTTTTTGCAAAATGCCCCCCATTTCAGGAGCAATGGGCCAAACACAATCTGTTTGTTTAATTAAACCGGGTAGAATATCGTCAATATCTTGATTTTGATCAACCCAGATAATTGTAATTTTTTCAGGCAGTTTTAAATGTTTAAAACGCCAATCCAATAAAAGAGTAATTTGAGCCAATGAAACCCTACTCAAACCTTCTATCAGTGCCTTAAGCATCATCTCACCTTCTTTGGCAAGAGACTCTGTTAATGCGTCGTTTGACAGCCCTCCCCCTGTAATAAATTCAAAAATCAGTATTTTTATTTTAGCCTCTCATTCATCATTCAGGTTATTGCCACAAATCAGTTTAAGATTGTTCCCACGCCCTGCGAGGGAACTCTTTCTTGGATGCTCCTGAGTTCTGATACGAAAAACATCCAGTATTCACATCAACAAGTATTTTTCTTGGTAGCATATTAAGGACTGAGGAATAAATAACTTTCTGACGTAGCGAGACATTTTAACGAGATGGTGGGTTACGTTTTTTCGCTACGCTCAAAAGTCTTACCCACCCTACACTTTTTAACTTCTGCAATATTATCTGCATACTGCTGACATTAATTGTTATTTTAATCTATATCCATTCTATAATCCTTGAATACGCAAACCTTCATTAACTATTTATGAAAATAATTCCTGTGATTGACTTAAAAGATGGACTGGTAGTATCTGCACAACAGGGAAACCGAGAGTCTTATCAGCCGATTAATTCATCCTTATCTAAATCCAGCAAAATCGAAGATGTTTTGAAGGTTTTTTTATCGCTCTATCCATTTGAAACTATTTATATTGCAGATTTAAATGCGATTACTAATTCTGGGAACAATCAATATTTAATTGATAAGCTTATCAGCAACTATACGAATATTGAATTCTGGATAGATAATGGAATAAAGCTAGAAGATATTTCAGCTTTTGCTGGTTTAAACTACAAACTAATTATTGGTTCCGAATCCCAAAACAATTCATCCTTTCAACATCTTAATCAGGTTTTAAACAATATCATTTTATCACTGGATTATTTTCCTGATCAAGGTTTTAAAGGTCCTGATGAATTGTTAGAAAACTCAGCACTTTGGCCTAACAATATAATCATTATGACTTTAGAGCGAGTTGGGATTAATTCTGGCCCTGATTTTGAAAAGCTAACGTATTTTTCTGAAAAAAACCCTTCAAAAAATATTATTGCTGCCGGTGGGATACGAGATGAAATGGATTTATTGCAACTAAAAAAGCTAGGAATAAATCATGCACTTATTGCAAGCGCACTGCATTCAGGAAAACTGACTAGCCAGATTATTAATAACTTGCAGACAAAAAAATGCCCCAGTTAACTGAGGCATTCTTTCAAACAATTGTAAATTATTTTTTAATTGAGTTTGAAGCAAATGGATGCTCTGAAGAACCCTTAGCAGCAACAACATCAGCTGCAGTTGGTGTACCTGCTACTGCACTTTTGATAGATGCTTTAACGGCATCATAATTGTTTTGCTCAATGGCTGCATCATCTTCTGCCATCCAGTGAATAAAAACACCAACAGAAATAAAGATATCATCAGCTTCGTCAGCTGGAATAGTTCCATCTTCAACACAATCAGCAACCGCCATAGCAACACCACGTTGTGCTGGGCCAAACATTTGAACTGCTTGCTTAGAACCTTTGATTGTTACTTTGTTGAACATTACAGTGGCAGGCTTAACCATTAAGTTTGGTGCAACAACTGCTAAAAGACTAGAAAAACCGTCTTTATTGTTTGTTAAGCAATTTGCAAATGCAGATTCTGCAGCTGAACCACGAGGTCCCATCATTAAGTCAATATGAGCAACTTCGTTTCCGTCACCGTTTAATGATTCGCCTACGCGTAAGTTGTTAATTATAGCCATTGTGTATTACCCTTTTATTTATGATTAAAAATAAGATTATGAATTTTAAATATAGCTCATATTTAAATAATTTGAATAGTCATTAAGTGTATCAATCTGCTTCGCGTAAAGCTTCCAGAAATCCTGTTACTAGTAACTAATTCTTAACTTTTAGTGCACCTAACAGATAGCTTCAATTAAATTAATTAATACCGTCGCCACTGTCAGATCGGCCGTAGTGCCTGGATTAATACCTTTTTCCTTGAACTGCTTATCTACATTATGCAACATAGGTAATAACTGTTCTGGGTTTCTGGTATTTAATAGGGCATCATCGACTGTAATCATTTGATTAAGCACCCATCCGTTGTACTTATCGCCGTATTTACGCTGGATATGACTGTCAGAGAATTTGCTTAAAAGCCCCGTATAAACTAAGACCACAGCCCATAACTGATCATCATATCTAGCAAGCCCACCATTATACCTCAAAATTGCAAAATCAAAAATATTCTTGAAATTCGTTACATATTGTAAGGCTATTCTATCTCTGTCACTGGCAATTTCCATGGCTTGAATCAGTGTCACTTTGGGACGTTCTTTAACATCCTGTTCACTGGATTCACCCAATCCACCTGGAGCTGCCAGTGTGATTGCTTTAAAAACCCACGCGGCATCTTCAACTGAAGTGTTTTCAAGAACATTTTTCAATGCAGTTCTAATATTCTGCTCGGATGATAGCTGATAGGCTGCCTCACACAAAGGTGCACAAAGTAGAATAATACCCAGGTTAGTATTACACCCAACCGCTTCTTTTGTAGCTTTTACAGAATAATATATTTTTTCACCCAGAGAATAGGTAGGATTTGTAATTAACCTTGAACTAACTTCTGCGCTTAGGATAAAATCGGCTACCGTCATGTCATGTCCTGCATTGTAGACGCTGACATTGCCTGGTTTAAATGCTTGTACATCACAGTCACAGGCATGTTTATATGCTTTTATGAGCTGTTTCTGGCTAATCATGATTGTGCAACTTTTAAACTAGAATTACTATTATTAACATAGCGTTCTATTAGATCTTCTGCCAAAATATCAGCAATATTTACATCGCAAACACTTTCCAGACCTTTCCAGGCAGGTATGCTATTGACCTCAATAATACTATAGCGACCATCACTATCTCTGATAATATCGACACCCGCATAATCCATAGTCAATGTTCGAACGGCTTTTATAGCTAGTTCTGATAACTCAGTATCCAAATCAACCGCTTCACATTTTGCACCGCGCGCCACATTATTTAACCAGGATGTGCCTCGCCTACGCATTGCCGCAACTGCCTTACCATAAACCACAAAAACTCGGATATCTGAAAACCCCAGGCCTTCACTATCAATAAAGCGTTGCAAATAATAAATTCCATTACAACTGGTCAACCAGAATAAATCTGTCATTTTCTCTAGTCGTCTCAGACCTTCACCTTGAGATCCAAAAATAGGCTTACTGATTAATTGATTTCCCGTTTTTAATTCCTTTTCGGCAATGACCAAGGCTTTTGACCGATCATTTAGCACCCAGGTTTGCGGCGTATTTAACCCCGCATTTTTGAGTAAAAAACTGGTCATGGCTTTATCTACACTTTTTTCTACTGAACGCCCATCATTATAAACAGGAACACCCATTATTTTTAAGGCATGAAGAATATCCAGATAAAATACGACTTCCTGTAAACTGCCGCCTGGCACACCTCTGACAAAGACGGCATCCGGCATTGCAAATTCAAACCCTGGAATGCAAACTGGCAAAGAATCAGCGTCCAGATTTAACTGACAATCTGTTAGCGAAATATATTCACTCGAATAGCCTCTGCTCGCAAAGGCTATTTGTAATTGCTTTCCATGCCAACCGGGATCATCGGTAAAAATTGCTATTCGACCCAATTGTGCGCCTCAAATTTTATTTTATCTTTCACTGGAGCTGGAATCAGGATTTATTATTAAGTACCAAACGATTGATCCAGCAATGCATTATCCAGTTTTCCAGCACGAAAATTTTTGCCTGATTCAACAGCAGTCACAATAACACTAGCAGGACTAAATAACATGCCATCAATTTTAAAGAAATCATAATTGCAGGCTTTAAAAATTTCAGCAAAAGGTTTCCCATAATCTTTTGATGTTGAACTGGGTAATTCATTCGCTAATTTTTCTGCCTCTTCATCACTGCCTTTTACAAAAAGATGAACCTGTCCTGCAAATAAAATGGCATCATTAGTTCGTCCCATTGCTTTAACAAAATCAGGGTGTGGAGGGCAAATTGGAGCACTGCCACTACCATCAATAATATTTTCTAAAGGGAAATGTAATTCATGGGCTTTATGCATAGCAACTTCAAGCACTCTGCCTACAACTTGTACACCACCCGCAATACTACTGGTCGGCGTAACAATAATAGTTAGTTTTTCTGGTAATAAGCCGCAAGCAGAAGCAATTTTTTCAACAATTTCCAGCGGTGGGATTTTGTCATTTTCTATGACTAAGACTGTTGAATCGGCACTATCTTTATATTCTAATTCTTTATAGAGCTCTTCAACAGGTACTATGACTCCTTGTTTTTCCTTACTAGCCATTGCACGAGCAGGCCCTGAACCTAACGCATAATATTTTTCATGAGATAAACTCCAGCCCGCATATTGGCTACCCAGACAAGATAAAACCGGGTTACTGGAATGAACATGTATTGATAACGGCCAATTTTCTGTATAGCTGGTTTGTGAAATAGAGGCTGTCCCCAAGCCCCCCATACATATCTCTGTAACAATGCGTCCAACTTCTAAACCGCCAGGAACTTGAATGCCTGCATCAATAATTGTGCATCCATTTTCCAGTTTTTGCAATCCTAATCTATATTTATCTGCATTATCAATTAAGTCTTGCACTAAAGGTTGAGTCAGTTTGTTAACGCTCGCTGAGTATTGCATTTGAAGGTTACCTAT
>CAYNRB010000051.1:0-6815 GCA_964399475.1 uncultured Methylomarinum sp. | reverse complement strand
GCTGATGGCCTGGCATTTATTTCAAGTATATAAATTTGATCGTTTTTTAGAATAAAATCCAGTGAGTTGATCCCTTTCAAAGCAAAACAGGGCACCAAATCAGTCAACATTTGATTCACACGCTGTTTGATAGTCTCATTGATTTCAAAATAATTTATCACAGCTGAAAAAACAAATTCATTTTCGCCTAGCTGTTCAAAAAACTGTTGATGAAACCCAATAATTTCATAGTTAGTCTCATTTGCAAAAAACAATACCGACAGGGGAATGCCTGCAATATGTTTTTGCCAGTAATAAGATGCTGTTTCTTGAGTAAGACCTGAATATTTTTTTATTCCAATCCCTCCTTCTCCCTGTAGGGGCTTTATTAACCATTGATCATTTTCAATGGGGGGCTGAAAAGAAGTTTCGGGGAAAGGACAATTTAAAAGTGTTAGTTTTGAAAAAAAATAAGCTTTATTTTGAATGTTTCTAAAAACATCGAATGAATTACCCATAACACTTAAATTTTCACAGAGGAATTTCAGTGTATTTTGGTGCTGCTCCAGCCCACTGCCATAGATAACATGGCTTATTTTATATTGCTTATTTAAATGGATAAATGCAGGCTCTACATTTTTCAGAGCTAGTGATTGTACTTTTTGCCAGGCAATCACTGAGGTTTGCATGTCCATATCGGCATAACAATCAATAACCAGTGACGTAACTCCTGTTTTGTTAGCATAATGAGCTAACATTCGTCCAGAATTAGCCA
This sequence comes from uncultured Methylomarinum sp., assembly GCA_964399475.1. Lineage (GTDB taxonomy): Bacteria > Pseudomonadota > Gammaproteobacteria > Methylococcales > Methylomonadaceae > QPIN01. The sequence continues at coordinate 6,061 of CAYNRB010000051.1, read as the reverse complement.
CTATCAATAGGCATTTAATTTGAGACACTTTAATTCAATTGTGAACCAGACATTGATTCCTTGATTTCGCTACGCTACATCAAGGCTACATTTGCAAATATTTATTTTACCGTTCTAATATCTCAAGCCCTGCTTCCTCTGAAGCCATTCTGCCGCTTTCAACTGGTTCAGATATTTTTAATCCAGTAAAATCAAATAAATGGCTATCAGCCATTTGAGATGGTGCAATACTTTGCAAGCTTGAGAAAATAGTTTCTAATCGCCCAGGAAACTGTTTATCCCAGCCAGCTAACATGCCCTTCATTACTTTACGCTGCAAATTTTCTTGAGAACCACATAAGTTACAAGGAATAATCGGGTATTTTTTTATTTCAGCAAAACGGGCTAAGTCTTTTTCCTTGCAATAAGCTAAAGGTCTGATAACAATATTTTGCTTATCATCACTTAACAACTTAGGCGGCATGGCTTTCAACTTTCCCGAAAAAAACATGTTCAAGAAAAAGGTTTCTAAAATATCATCTCTATGATGGCCTAAGGCAATTTTAGTTATTTTATGCTGTTTTGCAAATCCATATAAAGTGCCGCGCCTTAATCTCGAACATAAGCTACAAGTTGTTTTACCTTCTGGAATAATTCTTTTAACGATACTATAAGTATCATGTTCAATGATATGAAAGGGTACGCCTAGTGATTCTAGATATTCAGGCAACACATGTTCAGGAAATCCTGGTTGTTTTTGATCCAGATTGACAGCTAGAATTTCGAAGGAGATTGGCGCTGTTTTTTGTAGATTTAACAAAATGTCCAACATGACAAAAGAATCTTTACCACCGGATAAACAAGCCATAATCTTGTCACCCTCTTCGATCATATTATATTCGACTATTGCCTCACCTACATTTCTGCGTAGCCTTTTCTGTAATTTATTAAATTCAATTCTGGATTTTTTCTGCGGATCTGACATGGGTACGATTTACTAAAGCACTTACATACTGAAACCCCTCCTATCTAGATCACATGCAAGCCATGCTCTAAAAATGAGGATTAGAAGAAGTTAAGAAGAAGAATAATTATTATTAATAACGCTGAAAAATCAATGTGGCGTTAGTCCCACCAAATCCAAAACTATTGGACATAATAGTATTCAACGTCACATTATCCTGACGCTCCCTAACAATAGGTATGCCCTCCGCTTGTGGATCAAGCTGATTGATATTGGCAGAAGCACTCAAGAAATTTTCACCCATCATTAACAATGAATAAATAGATTCATTGACACCCGCCGCACCTAATGCATGTCCTGTTAATGATTTTGTTGAACTAACTGCTGGTACACCATCCTTTCCAAATACTTCACGCAAGGCTTCCAGTTCACGGGTATCACCTACAGGGGTACTGGTTCCATGCGCATTAATATAATCAATTTTGCAATTTTCTACTGTTGCCATGGCTTGATGCATACAACGTATCGCACCTTCTCCAGAAGGCTGAACCATATCAAAACCATCAGAAGTTGCGCCGTATCCAACTAATTCCGCAAGAATATTAGCACCACGGGCTTTCGCATGTTCCAGTTCTTCAATCACTAAAACGCCCCCTCCTCCAGATATGACAAAGCCATCACGGGTTTCATCATAAGGTCTTGAGGCGGTATCAGGACACTCATTATATTTTGAAGACAAGGCTCCCATTGCATCAAATAATACAGACATGGACCAATGTTCTTCTTCTCCACCCCCAGCAAAAACAACATCCTGTTTTCCCAGCTGGATCAATTCCATCGCATGTCCAATGCAATGTGCACTGGTTGCACAAGCGGAACTGATTGAGTAATTGACACCTTTAATTTTATAGGGTGTAGCAAGACAGGCAGTATTGGTACTGGACATAGTACGCGGCACCATATAAGGCCCCACTCTTTTTACGCCTTTCTCTCTTAATATATCAGCCGCATTGACCAAGTTTGATGTTGACGGGCCTCCAGAACCCATAACCAAACCCGTACGAATATTTGAAACTTCATTGTCTGTTAAACCAGAGTGTTCAATTGCCTGTTGCATTGCAATATAGTTAAAAGCAGCACCATCGCCCATAAAGCGTTTTACTTTACGATCAATAAGTCCTTTCAAATCAATAGTTATTGGGCCATGAACATGGCTCCTGAATCCCATTTCTTCATACACATCGGCATGAACAATACCTGACCGCCCTAGCTTTAAAGATTCCAGAACTTCTTCTTTATTATTCCCAATACTAGAAACAATACCAAGGCCCGTCACGACAACTCTTTTCATCAATATCCCTCTAGAAATCTTTAGTAGAAGTAAACAACCCAACTCTCAAATCTTTTGCCCGGTAAATTACATTACCATCCACTTCCATGGTAGCATCACCAATACCCATGACTAATCTACGCATAATCAGGCGTTTAAGATCAATTCTATAAACTACTTTCTTGGCTGTTGGTAGTACTTGTCCGGTGAATTTTACTTCACCACAACCTAATGCTCGGCCTTTCCCCGGCCCCCCCATCCAGCACAAGAAAAAACCAATCAATTGCCACATGGCATCCAATCCCAGACAACCAGGCATAACCGGATCACCTTGAAAATGACAATCGAAAAACCACAAATCTGGCGTAATATCCAATTCAGCAATGACCTGACCTTTGTCAAACTCTCCACCTTCATCAGAAATATGGGTAATACGATCCATCATAAGCATAGGAGGAAGTGGCAATTGAGCATTGTCAGAGCCATATATCTCGCCTCTTCCAGACTTTAATAGTTCTTCCCGAGTAAAGCTATGCTGTTTTTCCATTCGTGTTTACACCTAGTTTTCTTCTTAAATATAATTGTGCATTATACCTTGCACAATCGCACGAGGGAATAGTTTGAATCAGGATTGTAAAAATATCTAAAATAGAGATAAGATTTTTCTGCTCTATCTTACGGGTCTATGAAGAATTAAGTGGCTAAATTCTGTAAAATATTTCAATTTTACCGACTAAATTTAGATGAATAGCAACGAAATATTTACATTAGCCTTAGACTTAGCAGAACCTTGGATTATTTCTAATGTTGAAATACAGACAGATACTGAATCAGTCAAAGAACTTCATATTCATCTGGGATTTAAACGAGGTAGCAAGTTTGAAGATAAAACGGGAGCATAATGTCCTGTCCACGACAGACAAGCCAAAACCTGGCGACATCTGAATTTCTTTGAACACACCTGCCAACTTCATTGCTCCGTCCCACGGATCCGAACCAGTGAAAGAAAAGTTCGTTTAATGGATATTCCCTGGGCACGAAAAGGCAGTGGTTTTACGCTATTATTTGAAGCGTTGGCGATGGCTCTCATTGAAAAAGAAATGCCGGTTAACAAAGTCGGCCATTTACTGAAAGAAAACCCTCATAGAATTTGGACAATCTTCAATCATTGGATCAATTTAGCTTATCAGGCAGATGATCTGTCATCCGTGACTCAACTTGGCTTTGATGAAACCTCAAGACGAAAAGGGCATAAATATGTCACCGTTGCCGTTGATTTAGAACAGCGCAGAGTGCTTCATGTTGTTAAAGGGAAAGGCACTAAAACTATTAAAGATACCAAAGAGTACCTACAGTTGAAAAATGTCGAACCCGAGCAGATTACTCAAGCTAGTATTGATCTTTCCCAGCCTTTATGTCGGGTATCAAGAACCACTTTCCTCAGGCAGAAATTGCCTTTGACCGTTTTTACGTTGTCAAATTACTTAATGAAGCCATGGACAAGGTTCGACAACAAGAAAGGCTGGAGCATGATGAGCTAAAAGGTCACAAATACACTTTTCTGAAAAACCAGAATTCATTGTCTGATAGCAAGAAAGCATCCTTAGTGGAACTCATTACGCTGTTTCCTACTTTAGGCGAGGCCTATCGATTGAAAATGTTGTTCAATGATTTGTGGGATATGCCAAATAAGCAGGCAGCAACGGCATTTATTGATCAGTGGTGCAAAGAGAGGTTGAACAAAGTAAGATTGAGCCGTTTATGGCCTTTGCAAGTACCGTAAAATCTCATCTGTCAGGCATTGTAAATTTTGCTGAAACCCATATTACTATTGCCACTCTTGAGAGCATTAATAAAAAAATTCAAATGGCTAAACTAAGAGCAAGAGGTTTTCGAAATACTAAGAATTTTATTAATATGATTTACTGTCACTGTGGAGAATTAAAATTTAATTACCCACTTTATCCCAAATAGACCCAAAAATTTATTTAGATCCTGCTGTTCATGTCCGAATTCATGCCATGTTGGCAAACTTAATCAGCAGATGCGGATGTCAAACTTTAGTTTTTATTGCCTTATGAGGCCGTACACGATAACACCACCAAGGAAGAAGCTGTGTATATCAGACCCAATAACTCGTTGCTTTTTTGCCCGACGAGCCTTAGAAAAAGCAGTTGAATGGATGCATCTCTATAATGTCAATCACCCTAACATTATGAAAATTATCGGCCAAAAACAGACAAACGATTCATTTCTCCGATGCTATGATAATGGGTATAATAAAAGCTGATATTGAGTATTTATTAACGGCCTCTTCGTCCCGCTTTAGGCGACTCAAAGTTAACCCTCAATGAATTTCCTTTAAAATCTTTGCCATCCAGTCCTGCAATAGCAGCTCGTGCCTCATGACCTTCCATTTCGATGAAACCAAAACCTTTACATTGCCCAGAAAAAACATCAGTGACAAGATTGGATGAGCGCACGGTACCGAATTCGGAAAATAGATCCTCAAGATCTTTTTGGCTTGTGCTAGTAGGTAAGTTGCCGATAAATAGTTTTTTCAATTCTGTTACTCTTTAGATGTAAGGAGGAGGGTATTGCTATTAATTACAACCCTCAGAAATCACCCTGGGGGTGAGGAATAGTATTCATGATAAATGATGTCATCGCCTACTCAAGTATAATCTAGTTGAACAAAGTATTCTCAAATATTAACTGACTTTAGCCAATCTATTAATCTTTTACCGGATTGGGTCAATGACGGCCTTTCAATGTCTAATGTGTGAATAGAAATCAAGGTTAATATTATGTTGATTTTTTAGCAGCATTATCTATCCACAAATCGGACAATACACCTGCACAAAAGCCTGACCGAAATAGTCTATACATTACCCGTTGGGATTACCAACAGAATCAACAGCAGGATTATTCTCAGGGTTAGGTGGTTCGGTCTCTATTGTGGCTAAAGCAGAGGCTGGTTCTAGAAAGCTAAAAGCATCTGTTAAGAGGCAGGAACAGCAATAAGATTTATGGGATGGTTGTTAGGACTGTTCAGTTAACCAGTTAAAGCAAGAGGTGTATCACGGCTGTTAAGCCTCTTGGCAACATAACTAATGATGTTGATTTTAACACTACCGGAGAAACATAGAAAATAAAGATAGCTTTGGCGGTGAGTGCCTATAAATAATGACAAGTCCTATAAGGCTATAAAAGCGGTAACAGCAGAGGGAGAAATATAGACAATATAATGTAATTCTAAGCCATAAATGGCGGAGAAGCAGGGATTCGAACCCTGGGAGGGGATAAACCCTCAACGGTTTTCAAGACCGCCGCTTTCGACCACTCAGCCACCTCTCCGTAAAGAGACGCTATGATACATTAAGTTATTTTAAAAATCTAGGTTTTGATATAAATAAATTTACATAACGACAAAGGGTGCATAATAATCGACTTATGTATAGACACGAAGTTGCTCGCAATAAATCAACAGCTGATATTTAGGCGGTTTGAAGAAACAAAAATCCTGTGCAAACTTGGTAACTTTATTCTGTCAAATCACCTTAAGCAACGTGCACGAAATAACTTCGACAACTGGCTAGTCTTTTTGTCCGTCTTCCGCGTTGTGGCAACAGTTGCGTAGCTTACTATGCGCCTGTTGCCACGCCTCGGTAATTGCTCCTCGAAATTGCTCCTGCATTATTCTACTTACGGGCTCCTGCCCTAGTGCATTACTCTACCTACACACATCCGTGTGTTAGTTGAAGACAAATAAAAATCCTGCGTCAGTT
>CAYNRB010000050.1:0-17312 GCA_964399475.1 uncultured Methylomarinum sp. | reverse complement strand
AAGACGGACAAAAAGACCAGCAAGATTGGATGATTATTTTTTTTCATCTCCCTAAGTCACTCGTCTTTTTTGTTTTTTGCTTCAATTTCTATTGCACGTTTATTCTTACTAACTTTATCTAAAATACCATTAACGTATTTATAGCTACCATCCGCGCCAAAATATTTAGCCAGATTAACCCCTTCATTTATTACCACGCGATAAGGCGTATCTAAACGATAAATTAATTCATAAACACTCATTCTTAAAATCGCTCTTTCAACCGGATCAATTTTTTCTACCGGCCTATCCACAAACTCAGCCAACGCTTGATCAATTTCTGTCAGATGCTTAGGCACACCATGAAGAATTTCCAGAAAATAATTTTTCTGAGCTCCGAGCAAGCGTTTTTCCTCCATAAAATGAGCTTCTACTTGTCTTAAACTTACGCCCGACACTTGCCACTGATAAAGTGCTTGGACAGCACACCTTCTTGACTTGGTTTTTGCAGAACTCATGAATTATCCAGATTATTAAATAAACTAACCATTTCTATTGCTGACAGTGCCGCCTCAGCACCTTTATTTCCAGCTTTAGTTCCAGCTCGCTCTATTGCTTGCTCTATAGTATCAACTGTCAACACACCAAAACTTACAGGTACATTATATTGTAAAGATACGGATGCTATCCCTTTAACACATTCCCCTGCAACATATTCAAAATGGGGTGTGCCCCCCCGTATAACCGCACCTAAGGCAATAATAGCATCATATTTCTTTGTTGCTGCCACTTTCTGTACCACCATAGGCAATTCAAAAGCACCTGGTGCTTTTACCAGAGATAGTTTGCTTTTATCAGCACCGTGCCTGACTAAAGTATCTATTGCTCCGGCTTCTAATTGTTCAACGATGAAACTGTTAAAACGTGAAGCTACTAAACAAAATCTCGCCCCTTGTACCGATAAGTTTCCTTCAAAGGTATTTATTGTCGTCATTTTCTCTCTACTCTGTATGCTCTACTACTTCCAGATTATAACCGGAAAGTCCAAAATATTTTTTCTCTACTCCCATCACCTTCAATTTTCTGACACCTAGATCGGCAAGCACTCTGGCTCCTGTCCCGGTAGTCCGCCAATCAAGATTTTTTTCAGATGATGTATTTTCTAATACGCCATTATCCTGCATATGATAATGATGAATATGTTCTACCAATGACTTGTTATCTTCATTTTGTCTAATGATAACTAGAATTCCACGCCCTTCACTGGCAATCTTTTTCATTGCCTGTCGAATCGTGATGGAACTATCCGACCGTGTTGATGAAAGCAGGTCATCCAGTAAATTTCTTGCATGTACCCTGACTAAAATGGGCTCATCACAAGCCACATCGCCCATCACCAATGCCATATGGATATTATTATCATTTCCATCTTGATAGACAAACAGTTTAAAATTTCCAAATTCTGTTGGATAATTACATTCACTGATTCTTTCTAAAGTATTTTCATGTTCAATCCGGTAATGGATCAAATCTGAAATCGTGCCTATTTTTAGATCATGCTGTTTGGCAAACACCTCAAGATCGGGTCGTCTGGCCATTGAGCCATCTTCATTTAATATCTCGACGATGACAGCGGCGGGTTCGATACCCGCTAATTTGGCTAGATCACACCCTGCTTCCGTATGACCTGCCCTATTAAGCACTCCGCCTGCTTGAGCCATTAAAGGAAAGATATGACCCGGTTGTATCAAATCTACTGCTGTAGCATCTTTAGCTACAGCAGCCTGTACCGTTAAAGCCCGATCTGCTGCTGAGATACCCGTTGTGACACCCTGCGCAGCTTCAATTGAAACAGTAAAATTAGTCGAATGCGCCGTTTTGTTCTCATTGACCATTAACGACAATCTAAGTTGTTGACAGCGCTCCCGAGTCAAAGTCAGACAAATCAATCCACGACCGTATTTTGCCATAAAATTAATATCTTCTGGCTTAGTAAAAGAAGCGGCAAGGACTAAATCCCCTTCATTCTCACGATCTTCATCATCCATGATAATAACCATTTTACCCTGTCGTAAATCTTCTATGATTTCTTCCGTTGTATTCATTTAATAGTATGCATTTGTTATCTATAATTATTGTATTGGTTGTTCTGTGCTCTTGTAGGTTGGATGAGATTTTTTAGTGTAGCGAAAAACGTAATCCGACATCCATTCCAAATGTCGGATTACGTTATTGTGCTTCACCAATAATCTCATCTAACCTACATTTAACCCACTCATATGAATTAACTCCTTGATATTCACACACTTCACAATATTACCAAAAAGAAAAAAATCAACATTGATATGCAATGTGTTTTTGTAGGTTGGATGAAGTTTTTTTAGCGTAGCGAAAAAACGTAATCCGACACCACTCATCCAAAATGTCGGATTACGTTATTGTGCTTCGCCCAATAATCTCATCCAACCTACAACTTTTATAAAAATCAGTTTAATTAATCAAAAACCAGCCTGATGTAATAAGTCCTCAGTAATACCAGAACTTGATATAGCGGCAGATTCACCCTTCATCAACCTTTCCATATATCTAGCTAACAAATCCACTTCAAGATTTACTTCCGTACCCGATACCATCTCGCCCAAAGTCGTTTCTTTTAAAGTATGAGGAACAATATTCACAGTAAATAAACAGCCATCCACCGTATTAACCGTTAAACTCACACCGTTGATACAAATAGAACCTTTTTCAGCGATATATTTAGCTAATTTATCGGGTGTCTTTAATTTAAAACAAAATGAGCGCCCATCTTGAGTTTTCTCAATTACCCGACCTAAACCATCAACATGTCCACTAACTATATGTCCTCCCAAACGAGTGGAAGGTGTTAAAGCCAATTCTAAATTGACTGATGATCCGGTACGAGCAGATTTTAATATAGTCCGAGAAAGTGTTTCATTGGAAACATCGGCAGAAAAATAATGACTACCCAATTCAACCGCAGTCAAACACACACCATTTACAGCAATACTATCACCCAGCGCAGTATCGGCCATTGGCAGTTTTCCGGTTTCAATTTTTATCCGATAATCTCCACCCTGAGGATGAATTGCTGATATTGTGCCGATTGCCAAGATTATTCCTGTAAACATTTCACCTACTGTATTTTATAAACCATTTTTAAATCAGAACCTACGGGTCTTACTGAGACTCTGGTTAATTTTTTTCTATCTTTCATTTTTTCTAATGCTGGAAGATGAAACAAGCCTCGCCCCTGATCACCCAAAATACAAGGTGCCATATAAATCAACCATTCATCAACTAGATTTTCTGCTATCAAAGCACCATTAAGAATAGCACCCGCTTCAATTAAAACAGTATTAATTTGTTGCTGGCCCAAAAAAATCATCACAGCATCTAAATCCAGCTTATTATCTTTACACTTGATATTAAAAACACTGACTTGATCACTTGTTAACTGATTGATTTTTTGTTCGTTTTGACTCCCAGTTAAAATCCAGGTTATCCCAGTTAAAGCAAGTATTTTAGCTGTGAAGGGTATTTGTAATTGAGAATCAAGTACTACTCTAATCGGTTGATTAACGTTTTTCACATCTCGTACATTCAAGCTGGGATCATCAGCAAGCACAGTATTAATTCCCGTCATAATTGCAGAACTTTCTGCTCTCAAATACTGAACATCTGCACGAGAATCTGGCGATGTTATCCACTGGCTTTCTCCAGAAGCCATTGCCGTACGACCATCCAAACTCATAGCTAATTTACTACGAACATAAGGTAAGCCAGTAGTCATTCGTTTGATAAAGCCTTTATTTAAAGCTTCTGCATCTGCTTGTAAAACACCTCTGTCTACAATTATTCCCGCATCTTGCATTGCTTTTATGCCACGCCCAGCTACCAAAGGATTAGGATCCTGCATAGCAATGACCACACGTTCAACACCCGCAGCTATTAAGGCATCAGCACAAGGCTCGGTTTTTCCAACATGACTACAAGGTTCTAATGTCACAAAAGCTGTAACTCCTTGCGCATTATCAAGTTTAGATAAAGCCACAATTTCTGCATGCGCTTCACCCGCTTTTATATGCCAACCTTCTGAAATAACTTTACCCTTTTTAACTAAAACACAGCCTACTCTTGGATTAGGGTCAGTGGTATAAAGACCTTTTTCCGCCAACTTAAGAGCTCGCGACATAAAAGTAGCATCTTGAAAATTCATTACTTATTTTTTAAGCCCTCAATCATTTTTGTAAACTCATCAACATCCTGAAAACTACGGTAAACAGATGCAAATCGCACAAAAGCAACATGGTCTAAAGCACTGAGTTCTTTCATAATCCATTCACCTATTTCATCCGAATGGACTTCTCTTTCAGTCTGGGATGTCAAAGCTTTTTTAATCCGACTCACTGCTGCTTCAACATCTTCACTATTAACGGGACGTTTTTCCAGAGCTCGCTGAATTCCAGCACGTAATTTAAGCTCATCAAAATTCTCCCTAGCCCCATCACGTTTTACTATTTTAGGAAATGCAAGTTCAGCAATTTCATAGGTATTAAAACGTTCTTTGCAAGACATGCACTCACGTCGTCGCCTAACCTGATCCCCTTCATTCGCTAATCGAGAATCAATCACTCGGGTTTCTTGAACAGCACAAAAAGGACATCGCATAGTTTACAGACTCTTCTTCAAGACAACCTAAAGGCTGACTACAATTAATTAAAGGGGATATTCTATACTAAAGTGAAGTTTCTTAGAAATTCATCAACTTTAATATATGAAGTTAAAGATATATGCTTATTTCGTTATAGGTATTTAACGAAACAACGAGGAGCCGTGACCCCCCACAATTTATAGTGCCAAATCATCATTATGCTTATAACCCTGCATCATGATTGATTTCATTGAATCAGTGTTAACTAGAAATAGACAAAGCCAATTAAAAAATCTCTTTATATTCTCTGGAAATAGTGTGAGCCTCAGGTACCAACGACTCAGTCTTAGACGGTGCGACTTATCGTGACAGGAATGTTGCGATTTGTCTAATCCTACCTGAGCGAATCCGTATTCGTACAGAAATGCTTGCTCGAACTCTCTTTTTTTTGGAGTGGTACGCAGCTAGGAGCCTGTCCGAGAACTAGTATCTTTGTCAGCTGCCTAAATTTTAATGATTTCAAATTACTGACAATAAACGCCAATAAAAATCCAGAAAAGAATAATACATAGTTATGTCAGTAACTTACGATATTATTCGCGTTATTTTTTCCAGAAAAGCATCTAAAATACAGTCATGACAATCCCTTTCCAGTCACATCCGATCGAATTCAAACAACCCCCGCTGTTTCCCAGTAATATATTTGATTTGTTATCAGATGACCATGAATGCTATCTCTAAAACGACCTCTTTCAACAACTGGACACCTCATCCATTGAAAACCACTATAAATATACTTCGTACGGTCACGGTTGCGGATTTCTAGCGGTCGATTTTTGCCGATAGACTGCGTTGCTGAAACAGTTGCGTACAGGCTATGTAACTGTTGCTGCACGATCGAAGACGGACAAAAAGACCAGCAAGATTGGATGAATATTTTTTCCATCTCCCTTAGGTGGTTTCCAACAATAAATATGCCAGAATTGCGTAGAATTTTGTTTCTGATTAAACAATCTCAAGAGGCGCATAGTTATTCTACGTAACGATTGAGATTGTTTGATCAGGAATAAAAAGACAAGAAAGTTTGGACTATTTATTGTTGGAAACCACCTAAAGTAAAGAAATTGATGAGCTTATTGATAAGGCAAGCCGTAATGATCAGGAAGCAGACCAAGCTTATAAAGACCGTACAGGCTATGAAACTCCCGAAGACCTAAAGCATAAGCAAGCGAGATTAGAGCAGGTCAGTGAAGTCAAAGATGCGTTAGAAATACGGGAAAAAGCACTCAATCCAGATAAAGACATCACCGACAAAAACAGATCAGCTTTGCCGATAAAGAAGCCTGTATCATGGGTAAAAATGACAGTTTTGATTATCAATACAATGCACAGATCAGTGTCGATGGAGACAATCAAATCATCATAGGCCAGCACTTGAGTCAGAATGCAAATGACAAGCAGGAAATTGAGACTGCACTGGCAGCCATTAAAGACGACATACCCAGTGCGGACAATGGCTACACGTCAGGAGACATCCTGCAAGCACTTGAAGACAGTCCCATCGACACCTTGCGGAAATATGTAATGGGTGTTCTTATAAAAGTCGTTGCTGCCAATCCAATAAAGGCGAAGCTCGCACCATCAACACAAATGACATAGAAGCTTTACGCCAGCAAATGAATGAGAAGATGGAAAAAGAGGAATCAAAGCTATCTACAAACAACGCAAGGTCATTGACGAACCGGTCTTCGTCCAGATCAAAAACACGGGGTTTCGTGGATTTAGTGGATTTAGTGGATTTAGTGGGTAATAATATGCAATATGAAATAATTATTGAAAATAACAAGCGTTCTGATGGATAAATATTATCTCAATTTCTATAGAAATTCATTATTAATCGCTCCCTTCAATAACAGCAAATTAATACATGAGTAAACGAATTTCACTCACTGCACAAGCACACGATATCATCCAAAATGACTTAAACGCTGGAGACATCGCAATAGATGCAACAATTGGAAACGGTCATGACACCTTATTTCTTGCAAACCAAGTGGGCGAACAAGGCATGGTTTTCGGTTTTGATAGGCAACAGCAAGCAATTGAGTCAACCCAATCAAGATTGGATAGCCATAATATTGATGCTAAAGTTAATTTGATTCATGCAAGCCACTGCAAAATGGATGAATTTATACCCTCGCGCTACCAGGGTAAAATAAAAACCATCGTATTTAATCTAGGTTATCTTCCTGGTAGTGACAAAACCCTTATTACACAAGCAGACTCAACACTGATTGCACTTAATAAAGCGATAGACTTTTTAGCACCTGAAGGCATTATCAGTCTTATTGCCTATCCAGGCCACGCGGGTGGAGAGGAAGAAACTTATCAAATTACAGATTGGTTACAACAACTGCATCCCTATCAATATCAATTTCAAACTATTTTTAGCTCAGAAAAAAACACAGATCCCAGGCTATTTATAATCAAAAAGGTTCTGATAAAAGAATAAAGATAAAATTTGAATATGTGTTCCATGCAATAATCTTGCATATTTTAAGGATGTTCTAACCCATACATATAAACTATTTAATTCAATAACATTTCTAAGCCCTAGCTGTTTTTTGTATACTGTAAGAAAATATTGTAAGACTGATCGTATTTAAAGAAGGTATCGAATGAAAGGATTTGTAATTCCAGCAAAAATCAAGATTTTATTTTACTGTCTGACAGGATTATTGGCGATTTATTCTCTGTTAGGGTTTTTAGTCATTCCAGCCGTTTTATCGGATCAAATTCCTAAAATTGCTAAAGAAAATTTTAATCGAACTGCTGTGGTTAAAGAGATTAAATTCAATCCCTTTTCTATGGAATTTACGCTCAATGGCTTTGAGCTAAAAAACCTTGATGATAGTACTTTTGTCAGCTTTGAACAATTTTATACCAATGTTGCAGTAGTTCAGTCTATCAAAGATCTTACCTTGACTATAGATCAGGTTATTTTGAACCAGCCCTATGGATTAATTAAGCGAAATAAACAGGGGGATTTTAATTTTACTGATTTAAAAGGTAATGCAGAACCTGAAAAAGAACCCGAAACGAATGATCAGATATTTCCAGTCACCATTACACTGATTTCCATTAAACAAGGTAAATTTAAATGGGAAGATGATTTATATTCCAAACCTCAACGAGAAGAAATTTATCCTTTAAATCTGGATATTAATAATTTTACAACCATTGCCCAAAAACAGTCTCAGCTAGGTTTTTCTTTAAAACTCATTTCTGGTGGAACTCTGGACTGGCAAGGAAATATTACTTTAACCCCGTTAAAGTCTTCGGGAAAAATAAAACTGGATAAGGTCGATTTTCATAAGGTCTGGCAACTTTTTTTACAAGATTCAGTTAATTTTGAAATATTAAAAGGCACAGAACTCATTGAAGCTGATTATGCGCTGACCGATACAGCCAATGGAATGCAATTGCTTATCAACAATGCCCATGTAAATTTATATGATTTTCAGCTATCAGAAAAAGGCAATGCCCAGCCATTAATTGATGTACCTGATTTTAAATTATCGGGAATATCTTTTGATTTATTAAATAAAAATGTAGAAATTGATAAGGTTTCAGGGAAAAATGCTAAATTTAAAGCTTGGCTAGATACTCAGGGAATTATTAACTATCAGCCCCTGTTTTCAATGGATTCCACTGATACACCCGTGTCTAATCAAGAACCAAACCAGACAGTCGCAAACAGTGACAAAGAACCTTGGAAGGTTAAGGTCAATCAGTTTGAATTAACTAATTATTCAGTCAACTTTACGGATAATTCCCTTGCCACCCCTGCCCTATTAAATTTAAGTTCCATTAACCTAACAGCAACGGCATTAACCAGTAAATCTGGAGCCAACCTGCCTTTTGATCTGACATTAAAATTCAATCAGACAGGTAATATTGCTATCAAAGGCGGTGCAGTACTTGACCCTTTTTCTAGTCGACTAAAAATCAATCTAAAAGATATTGCCCTGAATGATTTTCAACCCTATATAGATCCTTTTGCTCGGTTGGATATTATATCTGGATTATTTAATCTAGATGCATCAGTTGTAATGCAACCCAAAGCAGATAACCCATTAGCAATCAGTTTTACTGGTGATAGTCAGATTACTAATTTCATTAGTAAAAACAGAGTGACCGGCAAAGAAATTCTTAACTGGAAAAAATTATCTTTATCAGAAGTGAGTCTTGATCTTGATGCACAAAAATATACCATTGCTAAAGTAAAAATTGATCGACTCTATTCAAGAGTATTAATTAGAAAAGATAAATCCTTAAACATTAATGATATTGCCATTCCTGAGCATAAAAAACAAAAACCAGCTTTAGAAAAGAAACAAAACACTGAGAAAGGCAAAATTAAACCTAGCTTTAAAATTGCTAAATTTGAGATAACAAGAGGCGTATCTGATTTTTCTGACCGCTCGTTGATATTGCCTTTTTCTGTACATATCAATAACTTAAAAGGATCTATAAACGGTATTTCTTCTAAAAAGAATGCAACCATTAAAATTGATTTAAACGGTCGAGTTGCTAACCTTGCACCTGTACTGATTAAAGGGAAAATCACACCCGATAATGGAAATTCAGAATTTGACCTAAGCTTCAAAAGCATGCCTTTACCGATGATGTCACCTTATATGGCTGAATTTGCGGGACGTAAAATCGAAAAGGGTAATATGTCCCTGGACTTGCAATACAAGATTCAAGGCAAAAAGTTAGATGCCTCTAACAATTTATTGATTGATCAGTTAGTTTTAGGTGAAGAAGTGGACAACCCAGAAGCCACATCCTTACCCCTAGGATTAGCAATAGCTTTACTGGAAGATGCTGATGGAAAAATCAACTTGAATGTGCCTATTACTGGGGATCTGGATAACCCAGAATTTAGTGTCGGATCCATCATCTTTGATGCGTTGATTAATGTATTAACCAAAATAGTAACTTCTCCATTTTATGCCATTTCCTCTTTAATAGAAGGTGATGAAGATGTCAGTAAAATTACTTTTTCAGCGGGTGTGGCTTTATTAGATGATAATCAGCAAAAAAAGTTAGATGGTCTGGTGACTGCTTTGGCTAAAAGACCTGCATTAAAACTGGAAATCAAGGGAGCTGCTTTTACCGATAAAGATTGGCCTTATTTACAAGCAGAATCACTGGAAAAACAACTATTACAAATGCGTGCAGATGAATTAAACAAAGATACTGATAAAAAAGTCTTAGTCCAAAGTCTCACTCCAAATCAGGAAGAACGAAATCAGGTTCTAGCTGATTTATTTATACAAAAGTTTCCTGATTTAGGTGATCGTTCTTTCCTCGGTAAACCTCAGTTATTGAACCCAGAGATGGGTGACTTTTTTGTAGTGGCTGAAACCAAATTAAAGGAAATAATTCCACCTGATACGCAAAGATTAAATGAACTTGCAACGGCACGAGCTCAAGCCATTGCCAAACACCTGGTTGAAAAAAACATTGATGTTGAAAGAGTTTTTTTATTACATGTCGTGACTGATCCTGAGGATTCTGACGGTACAATTACAACTAATTTGAATTTAACAGTGGACTAACTATTATCAAAATAATGCGCTTCAACAATCAAATTCTATTAGAGAACTATTTTGCAGTTGTATCCGCTATAAATCCCAGGGGGAACTTGGAAGACCGACAGCCACTCAGACATACCATCAATGTAGCCTGGATGGAGCGTAGCGGAATCCGGGGTAGTCGCTCAGTCCTTCCCGGATTTCGCTGCGCTACATCCAGGCTACCCGTTAATTCAATATTAGGGACGGTTGCCCTGAATTTTATAGTGAATACTTGCAGTTTATAATGTGAAATATGGTAACAAAACACGACATTAGCTTATTCATATTCATATTCATATTCATATTTTAATAGGCTACTACACGCAGCTTTCACTCAACTTAGCATTCTTTAGATTTTCTCTGCTATATTTAAAAATAGATCACAGGATGATTTTTCTATTTAATAATCAGTCAAGCTTGGAATTATAGTTCAACACATTAGCCTCCCTCGTCGTTTTTTGACCTGCCATGTATCAATAACTTGTGCTTGAGACCTGATTCAACTGATTAGCCCAAAGTTTAATTATATAAACGGATAACAATTAGCAATGAAATTCTATGGGTCTTTTTTTTATTTTATTATTTTACTCTCAACCTCATCATTTACCTGCCTACCCGTTTCTGCTGCTAATCAAACGGATAAATACAAGATAATGATTGTCTCCAGTTATCACCGTGAATATCTCTGGTCACAATCCACTCATGAAGGTGTCATGGCAGCAATGCTCAAATATGGATATCTTGATAGTCAAGAACAGGCTAAGGAATTTGGACAAAAGGATAACATTGAGAGTAGTAAAGTTATCTTGCAAAAGCAGTGGATGAATACCAAACGTTTTAATGGCAGCGCTGATATTGCCAATGCAACGCTAAGAATAATGAAAATTCTGGTGAAATTTAAACCTGATCTGGTATTGCTGGGTGATGATAATGCGGCTAATTTCATTGGAAATCAATTACTGGATACGCAAATACCCGTTGTATTCTGGGGAATTAATGGTTTACCATTAAAATATGATTTGATAGATAGTATGGATCGACCAGGTCATAATATTACCGGTGTCTGGCAAGCGGGTTATTACCAAGATGGGTTGGAATTACTACATAAACTGATTCCATCGACTCGGTCATTTGCAATTCTTGCTTGCGATTCCGTTACAGCACGAGCAAACATCAAACAAATTCATGCCTTGCAAAAAAGAGGCAAACTTCCCTTGCAACTTGTCGCAACTGTACGAACCAATAATTTTGATGAATTCAAAAAAGAGGCAAAACGTCTTGAATCACAAGTCGATGCTTTTTTCGTCCTAAATCATGACACACTTCGGAATAAAATAGGTGAGCATGTTGATATGTTAGAAGTGGGGCGCTGGTATTTGCAAAATATTCGCATACCCGAAGTCTCTCATGAAGATCAATTTGTCAGGGAAGGCATGTTACTGACTGCAAATGATTCTGGCTACAATCAGGGCTATACCGCTTTTGAAATGGCCTACGATATTCTGGAACAAGGTCTTAGCCCACGTTTGATGAGAACTAAAACCCCACCTCGTGGACCCTTCATGGTCAATCGTAACCGAGCAAAAACTCTGGGTATTTCATTGAAACATCTTGATTATCTCATTGATGAATATGTTGATCATTCTATTGCGCTAGAAAAGTAATGAAACAATCATCCGAACATGCTCATATTTCTCGTTTTTTCCTGCGTGTTCTTGCTGCCTTAATTGTATTCAATTTTGGTACTGCAACCGTGTTAATCTATATTGCTTACACGTTTAATACCGCTTCACTGACAAAGCATGTCCGTGAAACCATCATTCAACAAGTGACTTCTTTTAGTGACGACTTAAATAAACAACGTTTCTTAAGAATTAAAAAAACCCTCAAAGCATTGGAAAACAGCCCAGATTTGGAAGATTTTCTGGATAGTTCTGAAGCGCAACAATTAATTCTTGCCCGTCGTATAGAAAAGCTTTTTATACAAATTCAAAATGATAATTCTGATATTAGCGGACTCTATTTTTATAATGATTTAGGTCTATTACAAATTGCTGTACAAGATAAACAGAGAGAACTCATCTCTCATTTTCAAAATAATGATTTCATTTATTCTAAAGAAGCAGCCAATCTCTTTAAACGATTAAATGAAATGCCCTTACTACTCTCTTCTGGAAATATGGAATGGTTTATGCCTCCCAGAGAGGTTGAAATTATTGGCCCATTCACAGATAAAAAGGAAAAACACATTCTATTGGTCGGATTATCTAAATTGGATAAAAGTACCGGTTTATTTAATGGCATGTTATTACTTCGTTTTAACTTGAATACCTGGCTTGATGAGCTTGCTAAAATACATATCCAAAATCAGTCTCATGTCTGGGTTTCAGCAAATGGCGGAAAAATCCTCTTACAACCTGAATCTGTTGAATCCAATGCAACTATTTTGTTTAAAACACTTCCGCCTGAAAAATATTTCAAGACTCAACTGATTCAATCTGATCAAGGAATCGTAGCCTTTCGCGATATTTCTATATCAGAACAAGGTAATTCTCTGAGAATTGCTTTTGTAGTACCCAATAAATTACTTTTGCATGACTTTGCTCCCGCTATTGAGTTTTTCAGTTGGATTCTCATTTTTTCTGTCATAGTCTTGGCTATTTTTTCCTATTTCATCTCCAGTTTTCTGGTTCAACCTTTCAATGAACTTGCCGTGGCAAGAAATAAACTGGTTACCGCACAGAGCTTAGCAGGCTTGGGGCATTGGGACTGGGATAGAATGACGAAAACCATGCATATTTCTGAGAATGCGATTAATATTCTATGCCTTAAAAAGAAAAACACGAATGTTACGATAGACAGTTTTCTGGGCAAAGTATATTTTGACGATCGAAAATTGTTAAGAGAAAAAATAATAAAGGCGGTCAATAATAATGAATCCAGCAGTATTGAATTCAGGCTTTTATTGCCTGATGGCACTAAAAAATTTATTAACCAGGTTATTGATGTAACGATTGATGACCAAGTAAGAATCATAGGTACCGTACAAGACATTTCGGATCGTAGAAGATCCGAAGACCGAATCAAAGAATTGGCATATCATGATTCTGTCACTGGCCTTGCAAATAGAGTGTTAATTCATGAACTGGCTGAAAATGCACTGCAAGCTGCACATTTAAAAAACCGGAAATTAGCTATCATTTTCCTGGATCTTGATAAATTCAAACTTGTAAATGATACATTCGGACATGACACAGGGGATCACTTGCTTCGTCAGGTTGCACTTAGACTGCTTGATTGCGTTCGACCTTCTGATACGGTTTCAACCCTCCCCACTCAGGATGAAATTGAAGTAGAAGCCGTTGCTCGTATTGGGGGAGATGAATTTATTATTTTGCTACCCAATCTTTTAAATAAAGCAGATGCTGTCATGGTTGCGCGTCGTATTCATGACCGCATGAGTCAATCATTTACAGTCAATACAAAACAAATTCACTGTGCAGGCAGCATGGGGATCAGTGTCTATCCAGAACATGGTACAACAATAGAAGTATTATTACGCAATGCTGATGCAGCCATGTATTTTGCAAAGCAACAAGGGCGCAACCGTTATGAAGTCTATAACCCCGCGATAGACGCACTGCATCAGAAAAAAGTCTTTTTAGAAAATTCTTTACAGCGTGCTTTGCACAACAATGAATTCAGACTTTTCTACCAACCACGTTATAAAATGGCAACAGATACCATTGTGTCATTTGAAGCATTAATTCGCTGGATGCATCCTGAAAAAGGAATGGTGATGCCGGATGAATTTATTGGTATTGCTGAAGAAAATGGACAAATCAACGCAATTGGTCAATGGGTAATGGAAACTGCATTGAAACAATTACACGAATGGCAGACTACCTTCGATAAAAATTTAGGCATGTCAATTAACCTTTCACCCGTTCAGTTTTTGTCAGGAGACCTGGTTTCATACATCCAAAACATCCTCTCAAATTTTGATATTATCCCAGACTGCATCGAACTAGAACTGACAGAAAATGCCTTATTCAAAGATGTGGATGCCGGTGTGCTGATAGCTGAAGAATTAAAAAAACTAGGCGTATCACTTTCAATTGATGATTTCGGGACAGGATACTCCTCTCTAAAACTACTACGTCAATTTCCTATCGATACCTTAAAAATTGATCAATCCTTTGTACAGGATATACTGACTGATCATGATGATGCACTCATTGTTGAATCTTCTATTATACTTGGACAGAATCTGGGATTAAAAATTGTTGCAGAAGGTGTCACTGAACAAGGTCAGTGGGATGCCTTATACAAACTGGGTTGTGATGAAGTTCAAGGGTATTTTAAGAGCAAACCACTTTCCTCCAAAAAAATAACGGAGTTACTGTTAAAAAACCAAAATAATCTCGCTAGTAGGCTGTCCGAGAATAGAAGCCGTAGCGAGGAAAAGCCATTTTGAGTGATTTTTTTCGTTCATTTAAGGCGAATAGTTACGCCATTTAATGAAAATGAACGTAAGAATGGCCCAAAAGACTTTTCCGCACTAGTGCATGGATGCACTTAGGTAGAACAATGCAGGAGCTATTGTCGAGTAGGTCTTCTATTCTCATACAGCCTCCTAGTGAGCTTCCTATACGCAGTTAAATTGAAAATTAATATACTCTTCAGATTTGAGAAATTTCACTTTTTACGCAAAAATTATTGTGATGAGCTAATGCTCCGACACTTTAGGTTTGTTAAATTGGAGTATTAGATGATTAAGGATGTCCAGCAATGCAAGGGTTTTATTTACAGTACTCGTAAGGTGTGCTGTATCTAGGAATTCTATAAAATAATCAATATTCTGTCAGGGTGTCAAAATGAAAAATAGTCTAGAGAAAAAAACCATTAAATCTTCTTCCTCAATTGATAATCTGGAAAGAAGAAGTTTTATTAAAAAAGCGGGGATAACTGTTGCCAGCAGTTTTCTAATCCCTCGTTTTGCGCATGCCGAGAAAAAACATCGATTACGAATTTTGCAATGGAATCATTTTGTACCTGAATTTGACCGTTGGTTTGATGATAGTTTTGCAAAACAATGGGGAGATGCAAACGATACTGAAGTTATTATTGATAGAGTCGGAATGACTAGCTTAAGTAGTAGAGCACAAGCTGAAGTACAACGTGGAAAAGGCCATGATCTTTTTATGTTTCTTCGTCCTCCTCCCTCCTATGAAGATTTTGTTATTGACCATGCCGAGATATATCAAGAATGCGAAAAATATGTTGGCAAACCAAATGATATAGCAATTCGTAGTACCTATAACCCCAAAACAAAAAAATATTTTGGCTTTTCTGATAGTTATGTACCAGATCCAATAAATTTTCGCAAAGATTTGTGGGAGGATGTTGGGGTTTACCCTGATAGCTGGGACAATATTCTCAAAGGCGGTACAGCTATTTTTAAAAAACATAAAATTCCCGTTGGTCTGGGTCTGGCATCTGAATTAGATTCGAATATGGGACTACGTTCATTGCTGCATAGCTTTGGAGCTTCAGTTCAGGATGAAAATGGATTGCCAAACCTTAACTCTAAACAAACTATTGAGGCAGTAAAATATATGACCGCACTTTATAAAGGTGCGATGACCGAAGAGGTATTTTCCTGGGATCCTTCTTCCAACAATCGAATGTTGCTTGCAGGTCATGGATCTCTTACATTAAACGCTATCTCTATCACTCGCACAGGAGAAGCACAAAAAATTTCGCTTGCAGATCAAATTTACCTTGCACCTCCGGCTGCCGGACCTATTCAACGAATTGGTTTGTATCACCTCATGCACGCTTATGTAATATGGAAATTTGCAATCAATATTGAGGGTGCAAAACAGTTCCTAGTCGATTATGTTAAGAACTTTCGCGAAGCATTTCTTGCAAGTGGCTTTTATAACTTCCCCTGTTTTCCTGATACTATTCCTGATATAAATGAACTGATTGCCAGTGATACAAGAGCAAGACCTGCAAATAAATACCGCATATTATCTGAAGTAGCAAAAAATTCAACTGCAATGGGATACCCTGGGTATGCAAATGCTGTTGTTGATGAGACCTTTAGTCAATGGATAATCTCGGATATGTTTTCTGCCGCAGCGCGCGAACGTATGAGTCCCGAACAAGCAGTGCGCGTAGCTGCAAGTAAAGTTGCCGATATTCATGCCAAATGGCAAGCTGCTGGTAAAGTATAAAAGCATAACTAAGGAGTAAATATTCAAGAACTTATGCATTCCTAATTTTCCATATTCTCTACAAACTATCTTTAAATAAAACTTGTAGATAGAGAAATTATTAAATCCTGAGTCCTAAAATATGTTTTAGGACTCCACCAATGGTATCTGAAATGTACCCTTGATTATGCTTTTTTTCGTTTTGCTCTAAAGAAATCTACTAACAGAGAGGAACAAGCACTTTCCAGTACGCCTCCCTGCCAGTCTATTTTATGGTTCAAAAAACTGGCATCTGTTATATCTAATGCATGACATACAGCACCACGCTTAGGATCAAAAGCCCCAAAAACCAGGCGTTTAATCCGAGCATGAGAAATTGCTCCCATACACATAACACAAGGTTCCAGGGTTACATAGAGTGTCACATCTGCTAAACGGTAATTTTCTAAAATAATACCTGCCTTACGAATAGCTACTATTTCAGCATGGGCTGTTGGATCATGACTTTGTATTGGCCTATTCCAGCCTTCTGCAAGACAGTGATTATCTTTAACCAACAAAGCACCGACCGGCACTTCCCCTTGAATTTCTGCACGTTGCGCCAATCTTATAGCATATTGCATCCATTGTTCATCGATAATATTTTCTGAAGTCACATTGATAACGTATACATTCTAGTACACCATCTACTTTGGTTTGATGAGTATTGTAGAGCGGACTTTAGTCCGCTATTCACCCAAATTTTAACCCATCTTCGTGACTTTTTCTACTCTAAATCATTGATATGTGGTAATC
>CAYNRB010000049.1:14219-17339 GCA_964399475.1 uncultured Methylomarinum sp. | reverse complement strand
TTAACATTGCAAACTATAGAGCTATAAAGACCTGCATGAGAAAAATCTCTAGAAAATATTAACAGGAATAAAATGAATTTAGCTTGTTCCAAAACAGAAATAGTCACAAATCCAAGCATAACTATTTTAATAATTTTTCTGGATTGCTCATTCTCTACAATTGAGATGTAATACTGCATGGTTACACAACCGTCTATAACACAGAAGACAAGCAAAAATCCTACGCTATTAAAAGGGTATGCCCAAGCTATACTCTGCAAGTTCCTAATGAACGGAAAATAAATCACTTATACATTCCCCCCCTAAATTCTCTCCTGCCATTGGTCAGTGATACCTATCCTACTTTTGAATTGCTGAACATTTCTGAAACAGATGACTAATCCTTCAACCCATCCATAGTCACAGGATAATCAACCAAATTTTTCATAACGCCCTCAATCTCGCCATAAATGGTAATATTGTCAATACCTTCATTGACTTAATTTCCAACAATAATCCTCTGGCAATTTTTTGATTTAATCGACTCCAGCTTGATTTTTACATCAGATAATTGTTGAATAACTTCAATATTAGTCTGGGTATGCTGGGTTAATTTCCCCGTCACAAAACAACCACCTGATGTAACCGCTAAAGGTAATAACAACTGATCAGCTAAATATTTTCCAATCGAAACATGGCTATTACGCTGATAAAGTCGAAGTTTATCCAAAGCTTTGGTGGCGACCCGTTCAGCACGAATACCTACCACACCTATGCTATCAACCACTTCACTAGTGTTTTTATATTCTGCGGAGATAATCACAACGTTACCAGAACCTAAGGCTTTAACATTTTCTCTAGAAACGGATTCTTCAGGCCATCCTGTCTGCTCTAACAATTTCGACTTTTCCCGTTCCATTACATGTTCTGGCAGACCAGCACCGATACATCTGGCTTTAATCTTGACCAAATCCCCTCGGGTTTCAACCTTAAGCTTGTTATATTTTTCAGGCGGAGTAAGAGTAATACTCCAACGCCCTCCTCCCACTGGGTAAAATCCGTATTGCTCAATAGACATGCTATAACTTAAGCCCATTTTTGCCAACATGGGTAAAAATGCATCACACAAAAAGTCAGTGTTTGGCGCCATTGGGTTATGTGTACCACCTTCAAAAATTAATCTGGATGTCTTTTTCGTCAATAGTAAAGCAGGCAATACAGTTTGGAATACCAAACAACTGCTCCCAGCACCACTTATTGCAAAATGGTATTCACCTGCATTAATTTGATTAGGTGTAAATTCAATAGATTGAGAACCAATTGATACACCTCTCACTTTGGCATTACAAACTTCTGACAAGGCTTTAACACAGACCAAATGCTGCCTCATTAATCCTGGTTTTTTACGACCACTGCGAATATTACAAATCCGAACCGCTTTGCCAGTACAGGCAGACAAGGATAGTGATGTCCTTAAAATTTGTCCGCCGCCTTCTCCTTTCGAGCCATCTATTTCCATGATATCCATCATTCACTACCCCTTGATACAAACCAGTTGCTTTAATGTATAAACTATTTCCACCAGATCTTTTTGTGCTTCCATCACTTGATCAATTGATTTATAAGCAGCCGGTGTTTCATCAATTACCGATTTATCTTTCCGGCATTCCACCCCTTCGGTTGCTGATTTATGTTCCTCCAGACTGATAGTTTTCTTGGCTTGGGTACGTGACATCACACGTCCCGCACCATGACTGCAACTATGAAAACTTTCATCATTGCCTAAACCACGGACAATATAAGACTTGGTTCCCATACTGCCTGGAATAATCCCCATATCACCTAATCCAGCACGAACAGCACCTTTACGTGTGACAATAATATTCTGCCCATAATGATGTTCACGGCTGATGTAATTATGATGACAATTCACAGCCTCCACTCCCGCATCAAAGGGTATATTCAATACATTTGATAATGCCTTAAGTGTTCTTTTCATCATCACTTCTCGGTTGATTCGAGCAAATTGTTGCGCCCATTCCACCGCTTCCACATAATCATCAAAATGCTCTGTCCCTTCTGGTAGATAAGCAAGATCTTTATCCGGTAAATGGATATGCCATTTTTGCATATCTTTTTTTGCCAGTTCGATAAAGTAAGTTCCAATCCGATTTCCCACACCACGCGAACCACTATGTAACATGACCCAAACCTGATTTTCCTCATCCAGACAGACTTCGATAAAATGATTTCCAGTGCCTAAAGTCCCTAAATGATGAATATTATTAGTGTTTTTCAATACCGCATGTTTTTCACACAAAGCGGTAAAAGTGGTATGCAAATGACTCCAACCTGTTTCAACATCAACCGGTAATTCTCCCCATGCGCCTATATCCCTTTTACCACGTCTGACTCTTTTGCTACGACCATGGGGTACTGCTGATTCTATTGCGCTACGCACAGCCGATAAATTATCCGGTAAATCATTCGCATTCAGGCTGGTTTTAACTGCCATCATTCCACAGCCAATATCAACCCCCACAGCTGCCGGAATCACTGCATTTAAAGTGGGTACCACGCTACCAATAGTTGCCCCTATTCCCAAATGCACATCCGGCATCACGGCTATCCATTTATAGATAAACGGAAGCTGGGCAATATTACGTAACTGATTTTTTGCAGCATCTTCAAAAGGAACGCCCTGTGTCCAAGATTTAATAGGCACTGCATTTGAATCTTCGATAATTTGGTAATTTTGTTTAGTCATTTTTATTCTCCGTTTACAGTTCCAATAAAGCAAACTTGATGCCAACTAATGGATTTAATTTTTTATCAATTAAAAACAACAACCTATAATTTACCAACAACTAAAGTCAATTTTAATATAGAATTATATTATCGAATAAGATAATTAACTATCAAAATAGATATAATGAAAACAGTTGCACTCAGTATACTTGGTACGTCATTAGATAATCGTGGAATAGGTAAAAAACGCTGGGAACGCTGGCGACCCACTGTTTCACTATGTCAGCAGGAAGATTTATTGATAGATCGCATGGAATTACTATTTCAACCGGAATATCAAAACCTGGCTGATACTGTCAGCCAGGATATCAAGATAGCCTCTCCCCAAACGCA
>CAYNRB010000049.1:0-14119 GCA_964399475.1 uncultured Methylomarinum sp. | reverse complement strand
AAATGCAAAATTCAATCAAACCATAGAACAATTAGAGCAAGTTTCAATTCGTTCTCGTAGTCCTATATTGTTAACCGGACCGACAGGCGCAGGGAAAACCCTGTTGGCAAAACGAATTTATCAACTAAAAAAACAAAGAGGCCAGGTAGAAGGTGACTTAGTAGAAGTCAACTGCGCCACCTTACGTGGCGACAATGCCATATCCACATTATTCGGCCATATAAAAGGTGCATTCACTGGCGCACTTAAAGACCGCAAAGGATTAATGGCCGAAGCTAATGGGGGTATACTGTTTCTGGATGAAATTGGTGAACTGGGACTGGATGAACAAGCGATGCTATTAAGAGCCATAGAAGAAAAACGCTTTATGCCACTGGGTTCGGATACTGAAGTTAAAAGTAATTTCCAATTAATTTCAGGCACCAATCGCGACCTACTGCAACAAATGCAAAAAGGGACTTTTAGGGAAGATCTGTTAGCTAGAATCAATTTATGGACTTACCGACTACCTTCTTTAAAAGAACGCATCGAAGACCTTGAGCCAAATATTGATTATGAACTGGAAAAATTTGCACAACAGGCAGGGAGTTTAGTGGGATTCAACTCCGCTGCCAGAGAAAAATACAGCAAATTTTCCACCTCTTCCACGGCACACTGGAAAGCTAATTTCCGCGATTTAAATGCAAGTATCACACGCATGGCCACTTTGGCACCAGGAGGCAGGATTAATATAGATATTGTTGAAGATGAAATAGAACGCTTGTATACAAACTGGGGAAGCAGTTTAATTAAATCCAATGAAATTGATGATTTACTCGAACAATCTGTAGATTATTTTGAGCAAATTCAATTATCAGGAGTAATTAAAGTATGCAAAAACTCTGCTACAGCAGCTGAGGCCGGTCGTAATTTATTCAATGTGAGCAGACTTAATAAAGCGACAACTAATGATAGTCATCGTTTGGGACAATTTTTGAAGAAATTTGGTTTGAGTTTTGAGAAGATAAAAATGGAAGATGCTTCTAACCTTTAACTCACCTCAATCAGTCATTCAGAACGCACTATTAACAATATAAATGCATTTTATACAAACCTGTATATGCTTTATAAACATGAAAGTGGCCAACCACCTTTAAAATAACGTTAACACATAGACTATGCCAGATATAGGTATCTTAATCACCATAGTATTTTAATATCATAAAGTGAAAAATTTTCGTCACAACTTATCAACACCATCTTTTCTTTTATAGCCTGCGCAATAAGCAATCTATCGAATGGGTCTCTATGATCAAAATCTAAACAACTGACTAACAATGTATGTTCAATGCTAATGGGTAGGACTTCAATACCATTTTTCCATAGCAAATGCTTTAAATTCTGTAAAGATATTTGCATTTGAAGTTTGCCAATACTTACTTTAATTGCCATTTCCCAAAAAGTTGCAATACTGACAAAACTGGTATTTTCTGGGTTTTCTATTGATTGCCTTGCCATTCCATTCAGCTTGGAATCACCTTCTAAAAACCAAATTAGTGCATGAGTATCCAGCAATAAATTCATGGCATATAATCCTGAAAATCGTCTAAAGGCTCATCAAAGTCACTGGATATTTTAAAACACCCTTTTGCATAGCCAAATTCAGGTATTCTTTTAGCGTTTTTTTTCAGTATTTTGTTTAGTCAATAAGTAATCTAAATAAAATAAGAATTCTTATTTTAGATGTTCGGAACTGAGCTGTTGTACTTTTGAGCTTATTAATTGTTCGTTCATATTAAATTCCTCTGTACTAAGAGGCTGTCCGAGAATAGAAAGTCGACTGCAGAAAACCCATTTTGGCCATTTTTCCGATCATTTTCGTAAATATAGCGCAACTATTCGCCTCAAATGATCGAAAAAACTGACTCAAAATGGATTCCCCTCGCTACGGTTTCTATTCTCGGACAGCCTCCTAGCAACTCAGTAATATAGATTCTATACTTTCAAAGAGCAATATTAATAATCAGACTTTGGAATCCTAATCAATCATCTTTTGCTAATGCACTTTAAAATACTCTACTAAATAAATATAGTTTAACAAAAAGAAAGACAGACCAGATTTTAAGTTGCAAAAACTGGCAATCCCGCAAAACTTATCTTTTTAATAAATTATTAATGAATTTCTTTGCATAATCTCGTAAAATTAGCACTATTTCTCTTTTGAACGGGATAAGTCTGCTAGGCTTATCCCGTTTTTTACATATTAGGTGGCTAATCTTGAGTAACCCCGCGTTGCTATTATTGGAAGATGGAACAGTATTTAATGGCGTGTCGATAGGCGCTGATGGCTGTTCTGTAGGCGAAGTTGTTTTTAATACATCCATGACAGGATATCAGGAAATTCTCAGCGATCCTTCCTATGCCCGTCAGATAGTAACTTTAACTTACCCTCATATCGGTAATGTCGGCACTACCAGTGAAGATGATGAATCATCATCTGTATTTGCAAGTGGCCTGGTAATACGTGACCTGCCTTTAGAATTAAGTAACTGGCGTAGTGAAAAGTCTTTGCAGCAATATTTACTGGATCACAATGTCGTTGCTATCGCCGATATCGATACACGTAAATTAACCCGGATATTGCGAGACAAAGGTGCACAGCGAGGTGCCATACTTTCTGGTGAAAATATTGATGTTGAAGAGGCCAAAAAAGTAATTGCTGGCTTTTCTGGCTTAAAAGGCATGGATTTAGCCAAAGAAGTGACTGTAGATAATGAATATGAATGGACTGAAAACATCTGGTCTTTAATAGAGGGGTATAAAAAAGCGAATAAACTGCCCCGACATGTAGTCGCTTATGATTATGGTGTTAAACGAAACATATTACGTTTACTGGTTAATCGGGGATGTCGAGTAACGGTTGTTCCAGCAACCACCTCTGCTGAAAAGGTGATGGCAATGAATCCAGACGGTATTTTTCTATCTAATGGGCCAGGTGACCCTGAACCATGTGATTATGCTATTTCTGCAATTAAAACTATTTTAGAACACAAAATCCCTGTTTTTGGTATTTGCTTAGGCTATCAATTATTGGCTTTGGCCAGTGGAGCCAAAACCCAAAAAATGAAATTTGGCCACCATGGTGCCAATCACCCTGTACAACATAAAGAATCAGGCCGAGTTATGATCAGCAGTCAAAATCATGGTTTTGCTGTCGATGAAACCACATTGCCTGAAAACCTTAAAGCAACATATCACTCTTTATTTGATGGTAGTTTGCAAGGAATTGAACGCACAGATTGTCTAGCGATGGGCTTTCAGGGACATCCTGAAGCCAGTCCTGGGCCGCATGACGTTGAATCCTTGTTTGATCAATTTATTGATATGATTGATCAAGCCAATCCCATTAATCATTCAGTAGATAGTTAATAAACATGCCAAAAAGAACCGACATACAATCAATTTTATTACTAGGTGCTGGCCCCATTGTTATTGGTCAGGCTTGTGAGTTTGATTATTCTGGAACGCAAGCTTGTAAAGCATTAAGAGAAGAAGGCTTTCGAGTCATATTGGTCAACTCCAATCCCGCAACCATCATGACTGACCCAGATATGGCTGATGCGGTATATATTGAACCCATAGACTGGCAAACCGTAAAAAAGATCATAGAAAAAGAACGTCCTGATGCCATATTACCCACCATGGGCGGACAAACGGCATTAAATTGCGCCCTGGATCTTGATGCACACGGCGTACTGGAAGAATTTAATGTAGAAATGATTGGCGCAACCAAAGAAGCAATTAATAAAGCCGAAGATAGAAATTTATTCAACCAAGCCATGGCTAGAATTGGTTTTGAAGTAGCAAAATCCAATATCGCACACAATATAGAAGAAGCTTTTTCTGCTCAGGCAGAAGTGGGATACCCTACTGTTATTCGCCCCTCTTTCACCATGGGCGGCAGTGGTGGTGGCATTGCTTACAACAAAGAAGAATTTGTTGAAATCTGCGAACGCGGTTTGTATTTATCACCGACTAATGAATTGCTGATTGAAGAATCTGTTTTAGGCTGGAAAGAATACGAAATGGAAGTGGTGCGTGATTCAAAAGATAACTGCATCATCATTTGTTCCATCGAAAACTTTGACCCCATGGGTGTGCATACAGGTGATTCAATTACTGTTGCTCCTGCACAAACGCTATCAGATAAAGAATATCAAATTCTGCGCAATGTTTCTTTGGCAGTATTGCGTGAAATTGGCGTAGATACGGGGGGATCAAACGTGCAAGTTGCCATTAATCCTGAAGATGGACGCATGGTAGTAATTGAAATGAATCCACGAGTTTCTCGCTCTTCTGCATTAGCTTCTAAAGCAACTGGCTTTCCGATTGCTAAAGTCGCCGCCAAATTAGCGGTGGGATATACACTGGATGAGTTAAAAAATGAAATTACGGGAGGTGCTACTCCAGCTTCATTTGAACCAACCATTGATTATGTTGTAACTAAAGTCCCTCGTTTTACTTTTGAAAAATTCCCTCAGGCTGATGACCGCTTAACCACACAAATGAAATCGGTAGGTGAAGTCATGGCCATCGGTCGAACTTTCCAGGAATCACTACAAAAAGCCTTGAGAGGATTGGAGATTGGTGTCCACGGTCTTGATGAAATAGCAGATTTATCAGAAGAAAATATTCAAGATAAAATTCAAAGAGAATTACGTCACCCAGGCCCAGAACGTTTATGGTATGTTGCGGATGCTTTTCGCAGTGGCATGAATGCAGAAGAAGTTCATGAAGCTTGCAAGATTGACCCCTGGTTTTTAGCCCAAATTGAAGACTTGGTCTTGAGTGAAAAATCTTTAGCCACTAAAACCTTGGCAACCTTAGACGAAGGTGAATTGTATCGTTTAAAACGAAAAGGTTTTTCTGATGCAAGATTAGCACAATTGCTAGACACCAAAGAATCAGAAATAAGAAATGTGCGATACAAGCAAAATATCCGCCCAGTCTATAAACGCATAGATTCTTGCGCTGCTGAATTTTCCTCCGATACCGCCTATTTGTATTCTACTTATGAAGAAGAATGTGAAGCCAACGTCACCGATAAAGATAAAATAATAATTCTGGGTGGTGGCCCTAATCGTATTGGACAAGGTATTGAATTTGATTATTGCTGTGTACATGCCGCGCTTGCTCTACGAGAGCATGGTTTTGAAACCATTATGATTAACTGCAATCCAGAAACAGTTTCCACTGATTTTGATACCTCTGATCGCTTGTACTTTGAGTCATTGACCTTAGAAGATGTGTTGGAAATTATTGATCTGGAAAAACCAAAAGGTGTCATCGTACAGTACGGTGGTCAAACCCCTTTAAAATTAGCACGCGAACTTGAAGCAGCAGGCGCACCTATTATTGGTACTTCGCCTGATTCAATTGATTTGGCTGAAGATAGAGAACGCTTCCAAAAACTATTAGAACGTTTGAATTTAAAACAACCCCCTAATGCAACGGCAAGATCAGTCGATCAAGCGGTTATTCATGCCCAAAAATTGGGTTACCCTTTAGTAGTAAGACCTTCCTATGTATTAGGTGGTCGAGCAATGGAAATTGTTATTAATGAAGAAGGTTTACGCCGCTATATGAAAGAAGCCGTGACTGTTTCAAATGATTCTCCAGTATTACTGGATCGATTCCTGGATGATGCGGTTGAAATGGATGTTGATGCAATTTATGATGGTGAGACTCTCTTAATTGGCGGACTAATGGAACATATTGAACAGGCCGGCGTTCATTCGGGCGATTCAGCTTGTTCGATACCTCCTTATGATTTAGCCGATCATCTGCAAGACCAGTTGAGAGATCAGGTTGCTAAAATGGCAGAAGCGTTGGGAGTAAGAGGTTTAATGAATACTCAGTTTGCCATTCAAGGTGAAACTATTTTTGTTTTAGAAGTCAATCCAAGAGCTTCGAGAACCGCACCTTTTGTTTCAAAAGCAACAGGTTACCCTTTAGCTAAAATTGCTGCATTATGTATGGCAGGAATCTCTTTAAAAGAACAAGGTTATACCAAAGAATGTATTCCTGAATACTACTCAGTCAAAGAAGCTGTTTTTCCTTTTGTAAAATTCCCTGGTGTAGATCCACTGTTAGGCCCAGAAATGAAATCTACCGGTGAAGTAATGGGAGTAGGCAAAACCTTTGGCGAAGCGTTTGCAAAATCTCAACGAGCTGCTGGAGTAAATTTAAGTCATACTGGCAAAGTATTAATCAGCGTAAGAGAGGCAGACAAAGCTAAAGCCCCTGAAATTGCTAAAATGCTAATAGAAAAAAGTTATGAGATTGTCGCAACTAAAGGAACAGCAAGAGTATTAAAAGAAGCAGGCATTTCTTGTGAGGTAGTTCATAAAGTCAATGAAGGCAGACCCAATACAGTTGATATGATAAAAAACGATCAAATTCAATTGATTGTTAATACCACTGAAGGTGTAAAAGCTATAAAAGACTCATTTACCATGCGTCGAGAGGCATTACAACATCACATCCCCTATTACACCACGATGGCAGGAGCAAAAGCGGCCAGCTATGCAGTGGGTGAGCTGGATGCTGGCGATGTAAACTGTTTACAAGATTTGCATAAAAGTTTACATTAAAAAGTCAGAAACAGATTATTTCTGATTATTTGAAAATGGCTGGCATATGTCGGCCTTTATTTTTTTAAGTCCTTATAGGAGTGAGAGTTTAAAAATATCCAAAAGTTTGGCACAGGATTTATATTTGTTATCTACATTGTAAAAACAGGCGCATAGCAAGACTACGCAACTGTCTCTATAACGTAGATGACTGACAAAAAGATTAGAAAAGCTTAAGTGCTAGTCAAGATTCGGAATTATTAAACCCTCACTCCTTAGGAGTGAGGATTTAATAATATCCGAAAGTTTGGCGCAGGATTTTTGTTCGTCTTCAAGGCGTAGAAACGGGCGCATAGCGAGCTATGCAACTGTTTCTACAACGCAGAAGACGGACAAAAAGACAAGCCAAGATTCGGATATTATTAAATCCTCGCTCCTTAACAATGGACGAACAAGAGTTTGGAGTTTTATATGGATAAGGTACCCCTTACGGTAGTAGGCGCAAATAACTTACAAGTAGAATTGGACGAATTAAAAAATGTGGTCAGACCTCGCATTATTACTGCTATTTCTGAAGCACGAGCACATGGAGATTTAAAAGAAAATGCTGAGTACCATGCGGCAAGAGAGCAACAAAGTTTTGCGGAAGGGCGAATAGCAAATATTGAAGGCAAATTATCGAATGCTCAAATTATTGATGTGACTCAAATAGATGCCGGAGGCAAAGTAATTTTTGGTGCTACAGTAGAAATTGAAGATATTAATACTGAAGAAGTTGTAACTTATCAGATTGTCGGTGTCGATGAAGCAGACATAAAAGCCTTACGAATCTCTGTAGGCTCACCAATAGCTCGGTCATTGATTGGAAAAGAAGTTGAAGATGTAGTTAAGGTTAAAACGCCGGGTGGCGATAAGGAATATGAAATCCTTTCTATTCAGTATATATAATCAACATCAGAACACTTAAGAGCGGACTAAAGTCCGCCCTAGCCTATTTCCATGAGCACCAAACTGATTTATTCTGCTCTTTTTAAATAAATTACAATAATTTGTCCAATTGTTTGAATAAGCTCTGCCTTGGTTTCAGCAATTATCTGATCCCTGATTTGAAGACGTGATTCTTTCTCAGCACGAATCTTGATTTTAATCAGCTCGTGAGTTTCTAATGTTACTTCAATTTCTTTTAATACGCTTTTTGTCAGGCCAGATTGACCAATGATAACAACTGGCTTTAAGTCATGAGCTTTAGACTTCAGTAGTTTTTTTCTTTCTGAGTTCACACTTTTCCCTTTAGTTTAAAAAAGCTCACCGATTCTACACTATAATTATGGCGCGTAGCAAAAACAGTAACCAATGGATGCAAGAACATTTTGATGATGAGTATGTAATAAAAGCCCAGAAGCTGGGGTATCGTTCTCGTTCCACATTCAAATTAATTGAAATTCAGGAAAAGGATAACATTATTAAGCCTGGCATGAATGTAATTGATCTAGGTGCGGCACCAGGAGGCTGGTCAGAATATGCTGCCACAATTGTTGGGAAAAAAAATAAAGTCATTGCCTTAGATTTATTAGCCATAGAGCCTATTAATGGCGTTGATTTCATACAAGGTGATTTCAGAGAAAATGAAGTTTTAGAGAAACTCTATCAAGTATTAGACGGTGCCACAGTTGATTTAGTGATGTCAGATATGGCACCCAACATCAGTGGAAACAAAGCGATGGATCAACCACGCTCCATCTATTTGGCAGAACTGGCATTAGACACAGCACAGACTGTGCTAAAAAAAGGAGGAACCTTTTTGATTAAAATGTTCCAAGGCACAGGTTTCGATGAATATAAGCAGGAAGTAGTAAAATCATTTTCTAAAGTAATGATAAGAAAACCCAAGTCATCTAGAGCTAGAAGCAATGAAGTATATATTTTAGCAAAAGGGTTTAAATAATAATATTCAACTCTATATCAGGATATGAATGAAAAATTTAAATAAATCTATATCAAAAACGCGGTTGTTACATCACCAGTGTTGCCACTTGCCAAATCTTGATATAATCAATCAGTCTTTTAAATATGAGGGCCGTTCCGGTCGGGGACGTGTAGCTTGAACGATATGGTTAAAAATATAATTTTATGGGTTGTCATCGCAGTTGTGTTGATGTCTGTTTTCAATGGCTTTGGTAACCGATCTAATCGGGATGATGGATCTTTATCTTATTCGCAGTTTCTTGACTCGGTTAAAGCCGGTCAGGTTCAGCAAGTTGTAATGGATGAACATATCATTAAAGGCAAAATGCAGACGGGTGAGAAATTTAAAACCTATTCTCCAGATGATCCTCATCTAGTTGATGATTTATTGGCTAATGGTGTAGAGATTAAAGCCAAGCCACCTGAAGAACCTTCTATGTTAATGACATTACTGGTGTCTTTTGGGCCTATCCTACTGTTGATTGCTGTATGGGTATTTTTCATGCGGCAAATGCAAGGCGGTGGCGGCGGTGGACGCGGTGGCCCGATGGGTTTTGGAAAAAGCAAAGCCCGCATGCTGGATCAAGAACAAAATAAAATTACCTTTGCCGATGTTGCTGGCTGTGATGAGGCCAAACAAGAAGTAGAGGAAATGGTTGATTTCCTTAAAGATCCGAGTAAATATCAAAAGCTAGGCGGCAACGTACCTCGCGGTGCATTGATGGTAGGCCCTCCAGGAACAGGTAAAACCTTATTAGCTCGTGCTATTGCTGGTGAAGCTAAAGTTCCATTCTTCAATATCTCTGGATCAGACTTTGTTGAGATGTTTGTTGGAGTGGGCGCATCTCGCGTTCGCGATATGTTTGAACAAGCTAAAAAACATGCTCCTTGCATTATATTTATTGATGAGATTGATGCAGTCGGTCGCTCTAGAGGAGCAGGCTTAGGCGGTGGTAATGATGAAAGAGAACAAACATTAAACCAACTTTTGGTCGAAATGGATGGCTTTGAAGGTCATGAAGGGATTATCGTTATAGCGGCAACTAACAGAGCAGATGTTTTAGATAAAGCCTTGTTACGCCCAGGTCGTTTTGACAGGCAAGTTCATGTAGATCTTCCTGACATACGAGGCAGAGAACAAATCCTTAAAGTTCATATGAAGAAAGTACCTGCTGCTGATGATGTAATTGTTAAATATATCGCACAAGGTACGCCAGGGTTTTCAGGTGCTGATTTAGCCAATTTAATTAATGAGGCGGCTCTGTTTGCTGCACGCAAAAACAAGCGTGTTGTCAGCATGAATGACTTGGAAATGGCTAAGGACAAATTAATCATGGGCGTTGAAAAACGCTCCATGGTCATGGATGACAAAGAGAAAAAAATGACGGCTTATCATGAAGCAGGTCATGCCATTGTTGGCAAACTGGTTCCCGAACATGATCCTGTTTATAAAGTCAGCATCATGCCACGCGGAAGAGCTTTAGGTGTGACCATGTTTTTACCTGAAAAAGATCAATACAGTGCCAGCAAATGTAAACTGGACAGCATGATTAGCAGTTTATATGGTGGACGTATTGCAGAGGATCAAATTTTTGGCTGGGAACAAGTCTCTACTGGTGCTCAAAATGACATAGAAAGAGCAACTGAATTAGCTCGTAACATGGTAACCAAATGGGGATTTTCTCGTAGACTTGGCCCTTTATCATATGGTGAAGAAGATGGGGAAGTATTCCTAGGTCATTCCGTTACTCAAAACAAATCAATTGCCGAAGGAACCGCTTGCACCATTAACGAAGAAGTCAGAAAAATCATTGATATAAACTATCAGAGAGCAGAACAGATCCTGAAAGACAATGAAGATATTTTACATACAATGGCTGCTGCATTAATGAAATATGAAACCATTGATAAATATCAACTGGAAGATCTCATGGACAGAATACCTGTCAGAGACCCTCAACGCTGGGATGATAGCCCTCCTCCTTCTGATGATGGTATCAAAGATGAAGTTAAGGAAAATGAGCCCAAAAAGGACAAACCTAATATAGGTGGCACTGCCGAACAAAACTAAAATACCTTTATTTAACTAAAGGAGAGACAATCAGTCTCTCCTTTTTTTTGCTATAAAGAAAATGCAAATTTGCTCTACAAAAATTTTTATGCAATTCTTTTACATAAATCGGATTAATAATGAATAAAAAATATTTTGGTACAGATGGAATTAGAGGCAAAGTAGGAACGCACCCCATTACTCCAGATTTTATGCTTAAACTTGGTTGGGCAACAGGGCGCGTTTTTGCCGAAGAAGGGCATGGTTTTGTTCTTGTTGGAAAAGACACCCGAATTTCAGGTTACATGTTCGAATCTGCTTTAGAAGCAGGTTTATCAGCAGCAGGTGTTGACACGCGCTTATTAGGACCTATGCCAACACCTGGAATTGCCTATTTAACCCGAACTTTAAGAGCAAAGGCTGGCATCGTAATCAGTGCATCTCATAATCCTTACTACGATAATGGCATAAAGTTTTTTTCAGTTGACGGCACTAAATTACCCGATGAATTAGAGTATAAAATTGAGCAATATATAGACGCACCCATGGTTACTGTAGAATCATCAAAACTGGGTAGAGCCAGTCGTCTTGAAGATGCTGCGGGTAGATACATTGAGTTTTGCAAATCCACCGTTTCTCCAAGTTTTGATTTTAGAGGAATGAGACTGGTTATTGACTGCTCACATGGCGCAACCTACCACATTGCTCCCCACGTCTTTAGTGAGGTAGGTGCCGAAGTGGTTGCAATTGGTGCGGCACCAGACGGCTTAAACATTAATGACGAATGTGGCGCTACCAACCCTGAATACCTGTCAACCAAAGT
Source organism: uncultured Methylomarinum sp. (assembly GCA_964399475.1). GTDB lineage: Bacteria > Pseudomonadota > Gammaproteobacteria > Methylococcales > Methylomonadaceae > QPIN01. Next base: position 2,670 of record CAYNRB010000049.1, on the reverse strand, counting down.
ATTGGAATATCGTGCAGACCTCGGCATTGCACTGGATGGAGATGGCGACCGATTAATTATGGTTGATCATAAAGGTGAAATTATTGATGGCGATGAACTGATCTACATCATTGCTAAATCAAATCAAGACGCGGGAAAATTACAAGCAAATGTAGTTGGTACATTAATGTCAAATCTTGGAATGGAACATGCCTTAAAAAAAATAGGCATCAATCTATTAAGAGCCAATGTTGGTGATCGCTATGTTATGGAAATGCTAAACAAAAATAAGGCCATTTTAGGTGGGGAGAGTTCGGGACATATTATTTGTCTGGACAAAACAACCACAGGAGACGGCATTATTGCCGCGCTACAAGTTATTGCTGAAATACAGCATAGCGGAAAAAGATTGCATGAACTAAAGCAAGGTATGCAAAAATACCCACAAGTATTAAAAAATGTACGAATCAATAAAAAAGTCAATATTAGTGAAGTAGAAAGCATTCAAAAAGCCGTAAAAGCTGTAGAGAAAAAAATGGGGCAAAAAGGACGAGTATTACTAAGAGCATCAGGTACTGAACCATTAATTCGAGTCATGGTTGAAGGAGAAAATGAGGCTGAAGTAATCATGTACGCCAATCAACTGGAAGAAGATGTCAAGAAAGCCGTCTAAACTTTAAGTTGAACTTGTATAGATAACCCTATATCATAGTCGGTTTACATTTTCTGGGAGTTTTAAGAATGCGTCAATCTTTAGTGATGGGTAATTGGAAAATGAACGGCTCACGTTCAGAAGGTTTGGCACTAGCAAATGCAATAACTGCTAGATTAAACCCAGGTGACCAAGGAATTGCCGTTTGCGTTCCTGCTGTTTATATATCTGATATCCATAATGTCATTAAAGATACGCCATTATCATTAGGCGCTCAAAATGTAGGTGATCAGGAATCTGGTGCCTATACAGGAGAAATTTCAGCAAGTATGCTAAAAGATTGCTCTTGTACTTATGCTTTAGTTGGACACTCAGAAAGACGTTCGTATTATGGTGACACTAATGAGTCAGTAGCAACCCGTTTTGTCCAGGCACAAAAACAAGGTATTGTCCCTGTACTATGTATTGGAGAAACACTGGAAGAGCGTGAAAATGACAACACATTTGCAGTCATAGACAAGCAATTAAATGCGGTTATTGATTTGGCTGGTATTGACGCACTTGAAAATTCTGTTTTAGCTTACGAACCAGTATGGGCCATAGGTACTGGAAAAACAGCCAGTGACGACCAGGCTCAAGAAGTTCATAAATATATCCGAGAACAAATAGCAACTAAAAGCCAGACAGTTGCAGAAAAAATTCAAATTTTATATGGTGGTAGTGTTAAACCTGGAAATGCCAAGGCAATTTTTGCAATGCCTGATATTGACGGCGGTTTAATAGGTGGGGCTTCATTAGATGCGGAGTCATTTTTAGCGATTTATCAGTCAATTGCGTAATAAAAAGAAATGTATCAAATTATTATAGTTGTTCATGTATTACTAGGCTTAAGTGTAATAGGCTTTGTTTTAATCCAGCAAGGTAAAGGAGCTGATGCAGGCGCAGCTTTTGGTAGCGGATCTTCTGGCTCAGTCTTTGGTGCACAAGGCGCTTCATCTTTTTTGTCTAGAACAACAGCTGTTCTGGCAACCTTGTTTTTTGCTACAAGCTTAGGACTGGCAATATTAAGTGGGAATATAGAAGGCGATATAGACTTGATGGACACACCTGAAGCTGAAGAAGTTTTTGCTGACGTCCCTCTGATTAACGATAACAACTCTGGGCCTGTAGTTAATGACTCAGAAAGCATGTCTGTTTTAAATGACGAAGTACCCGTATCAATAATGGAAGAAACCATTGAAGGAACATTAAAAGATACTTCAGAATTCCTAGAAACTATTAAAGAAGAAAGCCAAGTTGTAGTTGAAACATTAGAAAATAAAGTTCAAGAAGCTGAGATTATTGAAGATAGCAATTTACTATCACCAGAAACAGCAATAGAAAACAACCAATAGCTTTACCTCATACACATGCCGATGTGGTGGAATTGGTAGACACGCTATCTTGAGGGGGTAGTGGCGTAAGCCGTGCCGGTTCAAGTCCGGCCATCGGCACCAGATGCAAGTACAGGGAAGTCCGATAAAGACCATTAAGCCCGTAACCTATCTAGCTTACGGGCTTTTTTGTGTCCGTAATAGTCCGAAGAAAACCATTGACAACCACCCCTTATTGACGATACCAATTCACTTTTCCAAAAAAAGTACCGTCAAAATGCTATCAAACACAGGTATAAAAGCGGCTAAGGCCAAAGAAAAAAATTATAAGCTTGCTGATGAAAAAGGTATGTATCTTTTGGTTAAAACCAATGGTTCAAAATATTTTAGGCTTGATTATCGCTTTCATGGCAAGCGAAAAACATTAGCCATAGGTATTTATCCTGAAACAACCTTAAAGAAAGCCAGAGAAAAGCGTGATGAGGCGAAAAGCCAAATTGCTAATGAAATTTGATCCAATGGCTGAAAAAAAAGCTGAGAGCAATGATTTTAAGGCAATTGCTTTAAACTGGTTTGAATCTAAAAAACACGCTATTGAAGCACAGACCCATAAGAAAAAATTAAGGCGATTTGAATTACATGTCTTTCCGGTTATTGGTCACTTAA
>CAYNRB010000048.1:0-17517 GCA_964399475.1 uncultured Methylomarinum sp. | reverse complement strand
AACACTGAATATGAAAAAAAATCCTGCGTAAAATTAGTTAAATTAATTATACTTGAGTACTTATAGGGGTGTGAACGGTTACTTTAAAGCGGCATCTGATTTAGGAGTTATACATTCAAACATTGTTCCCGTATTGGCATCTTTGTATGCTAGGATTTATGCGAATAATATCTAAAAGAACTCTCAGGGAGTTTGGGGAATCTTCTCCTCAATATGCAGTTTCTAAATCTGTATTAGAAGTTTGGCATGCTGAAACATTGAGAGCAATGTGGAAAACACCACGAGAATTAAATAGCCCAGTTTACTGAGCCAACACTTCCTCAACGGCTTTAAACTCAGTATAGTGGACAAATTCGACTTCACCCCGTTTCATGGCCAAAGTTGCCATACGATCAGCCAATTCATTTCCTTCAATATCTGCATGTCCTGGAACATGGTATATCTTGACCTTATTATTGAGTGAGAGGTAGAGATTGAAGCATTTCTCAACTAATTCTTGATTTTTTACTGGTCCAGTTTGAGTACGCCATCCATTTTTCTTCCAGCGATTAGCCCATTGTGTCACAGCCTGGAGTGAATATTTTGAGTCGGTAAATATTTGTGCGGACTGATTGGTAGTTAACGATTCTTTAGCCACAATTAACGCCTGATACAATGCATTGAGTTCAGCGATGTTATTTGTACCTTCTGGTAAATACATACCATACCAGAGTTCATCTAGCACACCTTTACGGTAAATCGCTATGCCTGAGCCAGTATCTCCCCCTGGATTTTTTAAACAACCTCCATCAGAAAATATAGAAACATCAGTTTTACTTAGGTCAATGGTCTTGTTAGTAGCCGGTTTTCTAGATTTATTATTAGCTTTTCGTGACTTAGTGGCCACTGCATCTGACTTAACTGGCCTACTGGACTTCCCTGTGGCAAATGCTATCTCTGCCTCTTTTTTAGTGCCGAATGATTTAAATCGCGCTCCCGAAACGCCATCAACCTGTTTTTTGCATTCTTCCCAAGAAGTATATATTCCTATTTTGTGTCCCTGCCATACAACATAAAATTTTGCCATCTATGCTATTCTCCATGGATATTTATTTCAATCATTATTTGCCACTTTCTATGTGTAAATAACATTTCATGTTCGGCATGACTTATGCCAAGGAGTGAGGATTTAATGACTTCCGAATTAAGATTTTCCTTTTCACTCCACAGAAGTACTAATAAAATGGTTGCGTAGGCTGATGCGCTCATTATATTAGCTCGTCTGTGGAGTCAAAATTCTGCGCCAAACTTCCGGAACTTATTAAATCCCCACTCCTGAAATCTTAGTATATTATAAATTATTTGAGCCATAGAAAACTACCATAAAAGGATTGTGGTTTACTACCAATTAGCTACAAAATTTTAGTGTATTTTCTATGAAAGTTAGTATAATTCAGTGTCTAAAATTTAGATCTACTGTAGATACCTATTAATGATAAAACCGTTGAATAAAACAACTTTATCTATATGATAATAGTTAGAAATGGATAATGAAAAGACTGATATGCTCGCAAACAAGAGAGCACCTCAATAGTTAAAACTCTTGAACTTTTAACTATACAATTGCCTCAAACGGTTAGAATAATCAGAATCAGTAGGATCACAGATTCTCGCACAAGCCACTAATCCACCAAAACACTGAAACCAATATCTTGCACTATAATTTCACGCTCAACTGATTTTCTAGGTTAAAGCAAGCAACAAATCGGAGGCTTAAATGATTAATTATAAACTTTTTTGGGTTCTAGTATTAATACTATTGCAACCTGCTTGTACTTTATTTTTAATCGGTGGAGCAGGTGTAGGCGGTTATTATGTGGCTGATAATGATAGACCTTTTGTAACTATAATTGATGATGCATCAATCACCACTGGCATTAATGCTAAATATATTGCAGATAAATACGTCAATGCGCGTGATATTGATATCGACACTGAAAATGGCAGAGTTACCCTTCATGGACATGTCAGAAAATCTCACTATATCAAGCGTGCTATCAGACTGGCAAAAAGTGTCTCTGGAGTAAAATCTGTTATCGCTCGATTAAGTGTCATAAAAGATTAGAAAAAATTAGTTTTTTTGGCTCTGTAGCTTCAGATAGCTTTCTGCTTTAAAGGAATTATAAACATCTCTCTTTCAATTTCACCAATATGGGCTTGAATCTTAAAGCCATTGGCAAGATTCTTATCAGTTAGGACATCTTTGGGCTGACCTTCTGCTATAACCTTTTGTCCACCCAATAATACTAGTCTGTGGCAATAACGTGCTGCAAGTGTTAAATCATGAATTACGGTTACAATTCCCATACCTGAATCTGAAAGTTTTCTAAACCTTTCCATCACTTCCAGTTGATGTCCCAGATCAAGACCCGCGATCGGTTCATCTGCCAGTAATAATTTTGGTTCAACAGCCAGCGCTCTTGCTAGAAACACTCGAGATCTTTCTCCACCCGACAGCGTATCAATTGTACGGTTTTCAAACTGAATAACATCACAGTCTTGCAAGGCTTTTTTTACGATTTGTTTATCTTTATTCGATGCACCTCTCCAGGGTTGTCTATGAGGTAAACGTCCTAACATAACCAGTTCATTAACAGAAATTGGCCAGTGACTTTCATTCCCCTGAGGTAAATAAGCCAGATCACGGGCAAATTGTTGTTGTTTATAAGCCGACAATTTCTGTCCAAGAAATTTTATATTTTGTTTGTTCGCCGATAATTTTCCTGATAGCGTTTTCAGCAAAGTGGTTTTTCCCGAACCATTAGCGCCAATCAAACCGATCAATTCACCCTTTTCTATACTAAAATCGATCTTATCCAATATGCTTTTGCTTGCATATTTCACAGTCAACTCAACCGCTTCAAGTAGCTTCATTGCAAATCCTTTTGAGTTTTCATAATCAGTAATAGAAAAAACGGAGCACCAATCAGTGAAGTAACTACCCCTAATTTAATTTCAGTTCCTGTTGAAAAAACACGCACCAAAATATCTGCTAACAAAGTCAGGCTAGCACCCCCTAATCCACTAGCAAATAATAATGTACTGGGTTTATGACCAACCCAGCGACGTAAAATGTGGGGAACAACTAGTCCAACAAAACCAATGGTTCCAGAAACAGCTGTAGCAGCGCCCACTGACAAAGCTACTCCTACTATCACCAACCGACGAACATGATTAATATTGAATCCTAGACTATGAGCAACATCTTCACCCAAAGTCAATGCATCTAGTGATTTAGCTTGTAGCAATAGCAAACCCCAACCTACAATCATAAAAGGTGTAACCAACCAAACATGTTCAAAACTACGATCTGCCAATGATCCCATTAGCCAAAACATAATCTCTAATGCGACAAAGGGATTATTGGAAAGGTTTAAAGCCAAAGAGGTCAGTGAAGAAGCAAAACTGGTTACTGCAATACCCGCTAAAATTAATCGCAAAGTACTTCCATTATTACCAGCAAGCATTTGAACCAGAACTATGGCAAGTAATGCACCGATAATTCCTCCCAATGGTAAAGCAAGTGCGAATAGCCCCGAATAACCGGTGTAAATAGTAATAACTGCGCCGAATGAGGCGGCTCCAGAAACACCTATTAACCCCGGCTCTGCTAATGGATTTCTCAAATAACCTTGTAAGGCAGCACCACCCAGACCAAGAGTTGTACCAATCATCATGCCTAACAAAGCACGAGGTAAGCGGATCTCTAATAGAATTAATCTTGCATTTTCTGATTCTTCACCCTTTAACAGTTCAAGTAATTCATTCCAACCTACACTGGAAGACCCTACGAGAAGGGAGCCCAGAAAAGCTAGCAAAGTGATCAAGATAAGAATTATAAACAGTGTTAAAGATTCACGGTTTTTCATATAAATGTTTCGTCAATAATACTTTGATAGAAATAATTGTGTTGGTTTCACAATATCATCAAGTTTTTAAAAACCAAAGACTAACGCAAAGCCTTATGTTTCTTCCAATGTTGCCGCACAGAAACTAGATGATCAACTGCCTCAAGAACAAAAGGTGTACCACAAACCCATAATTCTTCTCTAATATTGATGGTTAAATGGTTCGCTTTATATTGTTTAAATGCAGGATGGCGGAATACTGCCGAGGCAACTGAGCCATTGATGCTTGCTTGTCGGCCCATGATAATGATATCTGAATGATGGGTAATCAAAGCTTCCAGCGACAAATAGCCACTTCCTGAAATACCTAATTTGGTAGCAAAATTAATAATTCCTGCCGCTTCTAAAATAGCATTTGCCAAGGTATTATCCCCTGTAGTGTAACTACTTTCTCTATAAAAAACAGCGATAGGGGATGGATTAGTCAACTTCTTTGCAATAGCTAATAATCTTTGGTCAAAATTAGCTATTAACTGCTTTCCTTGCTCAACTTTATCTATTGCTTTAGCAATAGTGGTAATATTCAATCTAATATCTTCAAATGTTGACGCGTATGGAACCTCTACAATCTTATATCCTAGACTTTTCAATAATAAAATAGTCGGACGAGACCCAAAAGAACTTGCCAAAATAAGATCGGGATTTAGCATCATGATTTCTTCTGCCAAGCCATGATTTTGGGGAATTCCCAGTGCTTCATCAGCCATTGCTGAAATTTCAGGCTGAGTAGCATATTGACTCAGGGAAGCAATTTGTTTGCGATCAGCTAAGAGCATTAAAATTTGATCAGTACAGGCATTGATGGATACGATTTTTTGGGGATAGGCAAATAAGGAAGGAATAAAGGCCATCAGCAACAATGCTACTGTTATCTGTTTAAGTCTTAAAAGAAATTTGATGTTCTTCTCATTTTTACGATTATGTATGAAGTAATACTGTAGAGCGGACTAAAGTTCGCTCTACAATAATATCTGTTATTCTTCTTTTAGAATAAAAAGACACGCTAAAACCCAGGTGAATTAATCCAGTCTTTACGCATTATTAAGTACTCAAGTATAATTAATTTAACTAATTTTACTCAGGATTTCTTTTCATCTTCAGCGTTGTATAAATAGGCGCATAGCGAGCTACGTAACTATTTATGCAACGCTGAAGATGGAAAAAAAGACAAGTAAAATGTTAAATTAATTATGCTTGGGTACTTATGTGCAAACATCAAAGTTTCGTATCTGCTATAAATTCCAGAGGAAAATGGAGACTGACAGCCCTACTCAGACATGCCATCAATATAGCCTGGATTGAGCGTAGCGGAATCCGAGGTTGTATCATTCCTTCTCGGATTTCGCTGCGCTACATCCAGGCCACCCATTAATTCAATATCAGTGACAGTTGCCCTGAGTTTTATAGTGGATACAAAATTTCTTTTAAAGGAAAAACAAAATCACCTACAAGCTATGTTACTATGGTGGGTTTTAAAACATATAAATAATTAAGATGTCAAAAGAAGATCAAATTGAGATGGACGGGAAGGTTATTGATACCCTTCCAAATACAATGTTTCGTGTAGAATTAGAAAATGGTCATGTCGTTACCGCACACATTTCAGGAAAAATGCGTAAACATTACATTCGAATTTTAACGGGTGATAAAGTTAAAGTAGAAATGACACCTTATGATTTAACAAAGGGTCGTATCACTTTCCGTATGCGCTAATTTTAACCATCCTGAAAAGAATAGCGCAACAGACATTAATTATTTTCAGCAACAATTAATTCTTTACCTTCAATCGAAAAGGCAAGTTCTTTATTCTCAACAAAAATACGTACATGACCGCCATTTGCTAATTTTCCAAATAACAGGTCGTTTGCCAGTGGTTTTTTAATTTTATTCTGAATAAGACGCGCCATGGGTCTTGCTCCCATTTGCGGATCACACCCATGCTCAGCGAGCCACAGCCTTGCCTCATTCTCTAGTGACAAAGTAACATTTTTCTCCGCCAATACACTTTCTAATTCAAAAATAAATTTATCAACCACACTGCCGACAATTGATACGTCCAAGGGTTTAAATTGTACAATTGCATCCAGGCGGTTTCTAAATTCAGGTGAAAAATTCTTTTCTATTACCTTGAGATTATCTGATGAGTGATCTTGATGTGTAAACCCAATAGAAGCACGACTGCCCTCTTCCGCCCCCGCATTGGTGGTCATTACCATAATAATATTACGGAAATCAGCTTTACGACCATTATTGTCAGTTAATGTACCGTGATCCATGACCTGCAACAAGATATTAAATACATCGGGATGGGCTTTTTCTATCTCATCCAACAGTAAAACCGCATGAGGGTGTTTAGTGACCGCTTCTGTCAACAATCCACCTTGATCAAAGCCGACATACCCCGGAGGCGCGCCAATTAATCGTGAAACCGTATGGCGCTCCATATACTCAGACATATCAAAACGAATCAGTTCTACCCCTAACACTTTTGCTAATTGCCTGGTAACTTCTGTTTTTCCGACACCAGTAGGGCCTGCAAACAAAAAGGATCCAATTGTTTTGGATATATCACGCAAACCAGCTCGAGAAAGTTTTATAGCAGAAGTGAGCTCACTAATTGCCTCATCCTGTCCAAAAACCAGCATTTTAAGATTCTTTTCCAGTGTTTCTAATTTTTCCTTATCACTACTAGAAACTGATTTTTCAGGAATTCGGGCTATCTTAGCAACAATTTCTTCAATCTCAGAGGAATCAATAACATTTTTACGCTTGTCCTCTGTATTAAGACGCTGCCTTGCTCCAGCCTCATCAATCACATCAATGGCTTTATCCGGTAGAAAACGATCAGTAATAAAACGATCTGACAACTCTGCCGCCAATCTGAGTGCCTGCTGAGTATACTTTAACTCATGATATTCCTCATAACGCGACCTAAGACCCGTTAAAATTTTAATCGTATCTTCTACCGAAGGTTCAACGATATCTATTTTTTGAAAGCGTCGTGCTAACGCATGGTCTTTCTCAAAAATGCCTCGATATTCCTGATAAGTAGTCGATCCAATGCATCGTAATTGCCCTGAGGCTAAAACTGGTTTAATTAGGTTTGAAGCATCCATTACACCACCCGACGCAGAACCAGCGCCAATAATGGTATGAATCTCATCAATAAACAAGATTGATTCAGGTTCATTTTTAAGCTGGTTAATCAATGCCTTTAAACGCTTTTCAAAATCACCACGATACTTTGTTCCTGCAACTAATGCACCTAGATCTAGTGAGTAGATAGTATTATTTAATAATACTTCAGGCACTTCTTCTTCAATAATTCGCTTTGCCAGTCCTTCTGCAATAGCCGTTTTACCTACACCTGATTCACCTACTAGCAAAGGATTATTTTTCCTTCTCCGGCAAAGTACTTGAATGGTTCTATTGACTTCCTGATGCCTACCAATCAGCGGATCAATTCTGCCTTGTAACGCTTCTGAATTAAGATTGGTTGTATATTTCTCCAGTGGCGATTCTGCAGGATTGTTAGTAGAAACCTCCGCTTCTGTCGTTTCATTTTCAGGCTCTTCTTTTTCCTGATCCACTTTAGATATGCCATGAGCGATGAAATTAACCACATCCAAACGCGTTACATCAAATTTATTTAATAAATAAACGGCATGTGAATCCTGTTCACTAAACAAGGCAATAAACAGATTAGCGCCCGTTACTTCTTTTTTATCTGAAGCTTGGACATGAAAAACTGCACGTTGTAAAACCCTTTGAAAACCTAATGTAGGTTGGGTTTCCCTTTGAATATTTTCAGGAATCAGAGAAACTGTTTCATCAATAAATTGAGTGATCTCACCTCTCAATGTCATACTTTCACAGCCACAGGCGATTAAAATGGGTTTAACCGTTACATTTTCCAGCAAAGCCAAAAGCAAATGTTCGACGGTAATAAACTCATGTCGCTTTCCATGTGCATTTGTAAACGCCTGATTTAAAGTAACTTCTAGTTCTTTGCTTAGCATAACGCTCTCTTTATAATTTACGCTTCTTCCATATCACACAATAATGGATGATGATTATCACGCGAGTATTCATTAACAACATGTACTTTTGTTTCAGCAACATCTTTTGTGAAAACGCCACAAACTCCAACGCCTTGCGTATGAACTTGTAACATAACTTGCGTTGCTTTTTCTTCACCCATACTAAAGTAATCTGTCAGTATTTCTACCACAAAATCCATGGGTGTAAAATCATCATTCAGAAGTAAGACTTTATATAACGGGGGCCGTTTTAATTTTGGCTTTGCTTCCTGTACGACCAAACCACTGTCATGATCCTGTGATGAATTAATATCCGGCATAAAAACAATTTTAATTAATTTAAGTGTAACATAGTGTATCAATTTGTATATTTCAATAGGCAAAAAAAAAATAATTTTTTAAGTCAATTTTATTTAACGGGATAATTTATGATCTGGAAACCCCATGTCACGGTAGCTGCAGTTATTGAACAAGAAAAAAGATTTTTATTGGTTGAAGAAATAACCACCGAAGGTGATAGATTTAATCAACCCGCCGGACATCTGGAAGAAGGTGAAGATATTATAAATGCAGTTAAACGAGAAGTTAACGAAGAAACCGCTTGGCAATTTGAACCCAAACATATTCTGGCCATCCAACTTTGGCGAAAAAACCCCGATCATCCCAGTTTTTTACGCATCTGTTTTACAGGTAATGTTCATTCTTTTAATGCCGACCAAGCACTTGACCAGGGGATTATTGCCACGCATTGGCTAAGCCGAGATGAAATTATTGAAAAAACAGCACAATTACGCAGCCCTCTGGTTCTAAAAACTATCAATGCCTACTTGCGAAATGAAACTTACCCCTTATCACTTTTAGAAACATATCTAGATTTAAATCATGCGTAAAAGGATTATTGTCGGCATGTCGGGAGGTGTTGATTCATCTGTCACCGCATCAGTTTTACTGGAACAAGGCCATGAAATAACCGGATTGTTCATGAAAAACTGGGAAGAAGATGATGGCACAGATGATTGCACAGCCATGGAAGACCTTGCCGACGCTCAACAAGTTTGCGATAAATTAGGTATCGAGTTAAAAACCGTTAATTTTGCAAGTGAATATTGGGATGAAGTTTTTGAAGTTTTTTTATCTGAATTTAAAGCAGGGCGAACACCCAATCCAGATATACTTTGTAATAAACATGTTAAATTTAAAGCTTTCTTAAACTATGCCATCGAAGACCTAGGTGCCGAATATATTGCAACAGGACATTATGCACGCATTGAAAAACAAAGTGGCAAGTATTGCTTATTGAAAGGCTTAGACCCAAATAAAGAGCAAAGCTATTTTCTCTATACATTAGGTCAAAAAGAATTATCCAAAACTTTATTTCCCATTGGTGACTTACATAAGCCAAAATTAAGAGAGCTGGCAAGAAAAGCAGGTTTTGAAAATTATGAAAAGAAAGACAGCACTGGGATCTGCTTTATTGGGGAAAGAAAATTTAAACAATTTTTACAACGATATTTACCTACGCAACCAGGTGAAATGCGTACACCAGAAGGTCAGCTTATAAGTAACCACCAAGGCTTGATGTATTATACTTTGGGTCAAAGACAAGGATTAGGTATAGGCGGTGTAAAAAATGCGCCTGATGAACCCTGGTATGTATTGGACAAGGATTTAGATAACAATGTTTTAATTGTAGGACAAGGTCATGATCATCCCTTAATGTTGCATAATACTTTGGAAGCATCTCAGCTGGACTGGTGTAATAACAGACCTTTAACTGAAGCCATTCATTGCAAAGCTAAAACTCGCTACCGTCAGAGTGATCAAGCATGTTATATACAACCAATTGATAATGATCGGTGCAAAGTTAGCTTTGAAGAATCGCAAAGAGCAATTACCCCAGGCCAATCTGTAGTTTTTTATAATAAGGATATTTGTTTGGGAGGTGGGGTTATTGAATCAAAATATAACGAATGATATATTCTGCCAGCAAATTGTTATTAATCTACTGTTTTTGTTGTTTGGAATCCAAAACAGAACTCTATAGGTTCATAAAACAAAAAACACCCGTCATTCCCGAAGTCTCTTATCGAGAATCCACTACTAATAGAATGGAATTCTACTAAGAGCAAAAAGGAATAACGCACTAAAAACATACCCGTTAATACAATATTATTAATAAATGAATGCACAGACTGTAAGTTGGGTTAGCTTATCAAGCAAAGCGCGATAACGTAACCCAACATCTCACCAAGAATCAGTGTAATGTTGGGTTACGTTTTTTCGCTACGCAAAAAAATCCAACCCAACCTACATTAATGATAATAATGTACGAATAATATCCAAGACTCTCTTTAAATACAGGAAACACCTTTTATGACTCAATTCTCCCTTACTGCCATTTCCCCCATAGATGGACGTTATGCAAGTAAAGTGGATGCCTTTCGGCCAATTTTTAGTGAATACGGCCTAATTCGATACCGCGTTGAGGTTGAAATCCGTTGGTTACAAGCCTTATCACAACATCCACAAATTACAGAAGTACCTGAATTCAGTGATTCTGCTACAAAAGAATTAAATAATATCGTTAGTCAGTTTTCAGAACAAGATGCACAACGGATTAAAGATATTGAAAAAACCACTAATCATGATGTCAAAGCCGTTGAATACTTTTTAAAAGAAAAAATCTGTAATAATCCAGAACTGCATAAAGTCAATGAGTTTATTCATTTCGCCTGTACCTCTGAGGATATTAATAACCTGTCCTATGCTTTAATGCTTAAACAAGGCAGAGAAGCACTGATGCCTCAAATTACAGAATGTATTGAGGCGATCAAAAGGGTTTCTTTAGAAACTGCTGATCAACCTATGATGTCTAGAACCCACGGACAAACAGCAAGCCCGACAACCACAGGTAAAGAGTTTGCCAATGTGGTTATTCGTTTATTACGCCAAAAAGAGCAATTTGACTCAGTTGAAATTTTAGGGAAAATAAACGGTGCAGTGGGTAATTATAATGCCCATAGTGTTGCCTATCCTGAAATAGACTGGGAAAAATTCGCAAAGAATTTTGTAGAATCATTAGGCTTATTCTGGAATGCCTATACCATTCAAATTGAACCGCATGATTATATTGCCGAATATTTTCATGCTCTTTCTAGGTTTAACACTATTTTATTAGATTTCAACCGAGATATATGGGGCTATATTTCTCTTGGATATTTTAAGCAAAAAACTATAGCTGGCGAAGTAGGATCTTCCACCATGCCGCATAAAGTCAACCCAATTGATTTTGAAAATTCAGAAGGAAATCTGGGCTTAGCCAATGCAATTTTTTCATTCTTAAGTGCAAAGCTCCCTGTATCTCGTTGGCAAAGGGATTTAACGGATTCAACCGTATTGCGAAATATAGGGGTAGGTATTGCACATACCAGTATTGCCATCCAATCTTCTTTAAAAGGCATTTCAAAATTACAGATCAACATAGATGCTATCGAAGCCGATTTAGATAATAACTGGGAAGTACTTGCCGAACCCATTCAAACGGTAATGCGACGTTATGGTATTGAAAAACCCTACGAAAAATTAAAGGAATTAACCCGAGGTCAAAGAATAACGCCCGAGGATCTAAGATTATTTATTGAAAAACTTCAAATTCCTGAGCCCGCAAAAAAAGCCTTATTAGAACTGACACCTCGTGGCTATATTGGCTATGCTAAAAAATTAGCAACAGACATTGAATAATTTTCTTACATTCACACAACTGGATAAATTATGAAATTTGTATCACGCTTTATAATAATCACGCTTTTAATATCACTGACAGCCTGCTCCAAAATCTATTACAGCGGCCTGGAAAAAATGGGCATTCCTAAAAGGGAACTGATGATCCATCGTGTTGAAAAAGCTCGAGATACACAGGAAGAAACTAAAGAACAGTTCAAATCTGCTTTAGAACAATTTACAGCAGTGACCAATTTTGACGGTGGAGATCTTGAAACTGTCTATAATAAATTAAATGACGAATATGAAGACAGTGTTGATCAATCAAAACTGGTAGAAAAAAGAATCAGTGATATTAAAGATGTAGCAGAAGCTTTATTTGTTGAGTGGGAAAAGGAAATATCACAGTTTAGTAGCGCCTCTTTAAAACGTAGCAGCCAACAACAACTTACAGCAACAAAAAGCCAGTATAAGCAATTAATTCAAGCTATGGAGCGAGCTGAATCCAAATTAGAGCCTGTTTTAACAGTATTTAAAGATCAAGTTTTATATTTAAAACATAACTTGAACGCGCGTGCTATTTCTTCGCTTAAAAATGAATTGCGTGGCATTCAATCTGATGTTTCTTCGCTAATTACTGCGATGGAACAATCCATTGATGAAGCTAATTTGTTCATCAATTCAATGGAAAATAAATGATATTTTCTGTTATTTAGGAAATTAAATAAATTGTACATTATCGTGCAGATTTATGGTTTGTCTTCGTTCGTGTAGCAACAAGCGCATAGCAGGCTACGCAACTGTTGCTAAACGGACGAAGACGGACAAAAAAAAGAGAAGAGAGTGTACAAGTTATTTAATTTTCATTCCTAAGATGATTTATGCCATACGGTTAACATTATTTCACTTGCAGACTCTCAGTAGGTCTGATGTCGTTGCTCTAATAATAAAAGTGATGTAAGTGTTGAAAACAAACAAACCTTGCGCCATTTGACAAACTTATTCCGTACATTCTTCTGAACAAGATGCCCTACGGGGAAATAATTAAATTTTTGGAGTGCTAAAACATGTTTTAGCACTCCAGATGTGGGCTTTAGCTTTAATCCTTAAATAGGACGACCTACAGACATTTTTAAACATTTAATGAATTTTTTTAAAACATTGTTTTTCCGTTACATGAACTATATAGGACATAGACGTTATGAGAACTTATATTGTAATCTTGATTTTCTTTTCTAGCATTTTATTTTCATGTGCAACGCAAACTGTAAAACTAGATAACCCAGGGCAAATTGATGATCTTTATGTGGTTGATTGCTTACTCCCTGCGCAAGTAAGAAAGCTAGGTCAAATTGCAACCTATCTTGCAGCTAGAAGAGCTATTAAAACTTCTGCCTTGGATTGTGGAATTCGTGGAGGAGAATATGTTGCATATGATAGAGCGAATTATTTATCAGCCTTAAATATCTGGATGCCAAAAGCTCAGACAGGAGACCCTGAAGCACAGACCTATGTTGGAGAAATCTATGAAAAAGGGATGGGCTTGCAGCCTGATTATCAAGTGGCGCATCTTTGGTATAAAAAAGCAGCTGAACAGGGATTTAGCAAAGCCCAAATGAATTTGGGCTATTTGTATGAAAAAGGCTTAGGTGTTAAAAAAAACCAAAAGACAGCAATACTATGGTATCAAAAAGCCTCCAATTTTTCGGAATTAAAAATCCCTTTTGCCTCTACAGTTACTTCTGAGTCAGAATCTAAAGATTTATCATCTGAAATCAAACTGTTACAGACCGCATTAACGAATAGTCAAGCAGAGACAAAAAACTTAAAAAACAAAATTGTAACGTTACAGAATAATCTTTCAGATAGCAAAGTTACATTGAAATTGTTAAAAAAAGAAGTAGTGCTTGTACAAGATAAAATTCAGAAAAATGTTAATAAGTCTAATGATCAGAATTTAAAATTACTCCAACAATTGCTCAAAAAGAAAAATCAAGAAATAAATAGTCTACAAACTGTGGTCAAAATTCAGGAAAAAACCTATAAAAAGGAAAAACTATCTCTAGCTGAAAAACTGACTAATACTCAAAAAAGAGCTGAGCAAATTGTCGTTCAATTGAAAAAAGAAAACAATCAAAACCAACAGAAACAAGTAGCACTACTAGAAAAAGAAGCAAAATTAGCTGAAACAGAAAAACGCTTGTTGAAGGCTATTGACTTGTCCAATATGCAAAAAAATGAATTGAAGATTGTTAAAGAAAATGTGAACATTAAAGAAAAATCACTCCAACTTGCTGAACAACAACTGGTTCAAACACAGCAGAAAATAATAAATTATGAGCAAGAAATAATAAATGATAAGCAGTCTGAAAAGAGAATTTCAAAATGGAAAAAAAAGCTCTTTGAACAAGATAAACAATCTCAACTAGATTTAGATCAAACGCAGAACAAGTTAAATCAATCTGAACAGAGATATTTAAGCTTGGTTTCTTTATCTAAACAACAATTAAATCAAATTGAACAGCAAAAAACGCTCTTAATTGCAACAAAAACGAGTGGAAGCAAATCTGAAGAAAGGTATTTACAAAATTTAAACGCTAAATCTGTTGAAGTAGAAACCTTAAAGAAGAAACTGACACTAGAAAAACAACGTTATGAATCTGAAATAAATAAATTACAGAAAAATATTAAAGCGGATCAACCTTATCAAAAACCAAAAATTGAAATTATTGACCCTCCTTTTGTTTTAACTAGAGGTATACATACTGTTACTTTACGCTCAGTGGTAAAAAAACGTGAGATAATTGGAAAAATAGAGGCACCTGCTGGATTAATGGCTCTCTACATTAATGATAAAAAAAGCACAGTAAATCAGCAAAAAATGTTTAAAACTGAAATCAATTTGGTTGGAGATAATACACCTGTTAAAATTGTAGCCATTGATGAAAATGGGAATAAAGCCAGTCTAAATTTCATCCTTTCCTTAAATGATGCAATAAAAAGCTTAAAAGTGGTTGAACCAGTTACTGTATCGAAAAAGGAACCTAGCTGGAAAGACCTTGATTTTGGAAATTATCATGCATTAATTATTGGTAATAATGATTATCGAAAAGTTCCAAAATTAGATACGCCAGAGAATGATGCGCGAGTTGTCGAAAAAATACTACGCTCTAAATACGGCTTTAAAACCCAGTTACTTTTGAATGGAACGCGTTATCAAATTTTATCAGCACTGAATAAATTAAGGGCAAAACTAACAGAAAATGATAATTTGTTAATTTACTATGCAGGCCATGGTGAACTTGACCAGGTTAATATGCGAGGTCATTGGCTACCCGTTGATGCTGATGGTGATAATTCGGCTAATTGGATTTCTACTATCGCTATCACGGATATATTAAATGCTATGTCTGTAAAACATGTCATGATTGTTTCAGATTCTTGTTATTCTGGTGCGATGACTCGCTCCTCGCTTGCTCGATTGGATGCTGGCGCAACAAATAATCAACGAAACCAATGGTTGAAAGCAATGCTAAAAACACGTTCTCGAACTGTGCTTACATCAGGAGGGCTTAAACCGGTTATGGATGGCGGCGGCGGCAATCATTCGGTTTTTGCAAATGCCTTTATTGAAGCATTAAAGAAGAATAACAACTTATTGGAAGGTCAGGCTTTATATCGTAAAGTTTCAGCAGGAATTGTATCAATTGCTTCTGAATACGGCATCGAACAAGTCCCTGAATACGCGCCCATTCGCCATGCAGGACATGAATCAGGTGAATTCTTTTTTGTACCAAAAAATCAAAGTTAATAATGGAGTTAAAACATGAATAAATATTTATTGCCCCCAGTATTGTTAGTACTATCAGGGGATGTACTAGCACTGAGCATTCCAGGGTTCAATGATTTGCAAACCAAAAGTGAAGCGTTTACGCGCTCAACTTGTGTTGGATTTATTGTAAATCAAGATGCTATCAGCAATGATCAAAAAGATCTTTTTAATGTCTGTGGTACAATGGTAAATTCTGTGAATGCTGTAGTGGGTAATGGCGGTGGAACGGCTCTAGACAGACAGTTAAATGTTGATTCTTTAGCGGCTGGTTTTCAAAACATTGTTCCTGAAGAAACCTTAGCACCTATTGGAATTTCTTCCGATACATCATCTATCAATCTGGCAGCAATTAACACTCGACTAGCTAAAATACGCTTTGGTGGTGGTGCTGGGGATGAGCTATTTTCATCAAGTCGTCTAGGTTTTTTTCTAAATGGAACAGGTGGATTTGGTGAAACTGATCAGACAAAAGTACAGAATGCGAGTGATTTTTATAGTGCTGGGCTTATTTCAGGCATTGACTATAAAATTTCTGAAAACTTCATTATTGGTCTAGCAGGGAGTTATTCCTCGTTTAATCTTGATTTCGATAAAAACACCGATGTAGCAGGTGGCCAAATTGATTCTGACAATTATAGTGTAACTGTCTATAGCAATTATTCTATTGCAAATGCTTATATAGAAGGTGTATTTACCTATGGCTGGAGTGACTACGATATAGAAAGAGAAGTTTTCATTGATTCAAACTCAGCCACCGTAGCACAAACCTCTGCAACCGCATTTGCAGACCCTGACGGAGAGCAGTTTTCAGTCAGTTTAGCTGCAGGATACGATTTTTATTCAGGAAGCTTAAGCTATGGACCTTACGCCAGAATAGCTTATTTTGAAACAGCAATTGATAGCTATAACGAGTCGGGGGCAAGAGGCCTTAATTTAAATGTTAGTCAACATGAAGCAGAGTCACTAGAAACTGTATTGGGTGCTCAGGCCACATATGCATTAAGTTATGCATTCGGTGTTTTAGTCCCTCATGTTAGAGCAGAATGGCATCATGAATACAAAAATAGTCAACGATCTTTTGACATCAGCTATGTAAATGACCCTAGAAATAATGTTAATGTCTACCGTTCAACTACGGGTAATCCTGATCGGAATTTCTTTAATATCTCAGCTGGTTTTTCTACAAATTTAAAATATGGTATACAGGCATTTTTTGACTATGAAACAATTCTGGGGTTATCTGATATAGATGCACATAAGTTTTCATTAGGTATGCGTATGGAATTTTAAGCGTATCAAATTTATGGGATCTAAAATATTTAAAAAGCTATTGTTTTTATTGTTTTTTATTGCAGAATCAAGTCATGCAGACTGGGCACTAATGAATAAAGCATCCAGTTTTAATTATTTCAGTGTAAAAAACGATTCATTGGAAGTAAATTCTTTCAATAATATGGATAGTTCTATTTCTTCACAAGGCGAATTAACATTTACGCTTGATCTCGGTAGTATTGATACAAATAATTCTAAAAGAAATGTTTTTATTCAAGATTTATTTCTAGAAACTCAAACTTTTCAAGAAGCCTCATTAACAGCAAAATTGGGTGATTCTTTCATACAGTCACTGGATTTTGGAAAAGCCAAACAAAAAACCGTTAACGCCCAGTTTACTTTTCACGGAGCCACTCAAAATATCAACTTGACTCTATTAATTATTCGTATTCAAGGTGATATTTTGATTGTGAAAACATTTCAACCCTTTTTATTGAAATTAACTGACTATAAATTAACTGATAATTTAATAAAATTGCGCCAATCATCTTCTTTTGAAAATGTGACAGATTTTATTCCCATTTCACTAAACTTAGTTTATAAAATGTATTAAATCTGGGATATCTGAATATCAATATTGACTATTTATTCCATGAGTGTTCCCATT
The DNA here is from genome assembly GCA_964399475.1 of uncultured Methylomarinum sp. GTDB lineage: Bacteria > Pseudomonadota > Gammaproteobacteria > Methylococcales > Methylomonadaceae > QPIN01. Next base: position 39 of record CAYNRB010000048.1, on the reverse strand, counting down.
GAAAGAAGAAATATCTAGATAAAGTCACGTATAACCTAG
>CAYNRB010000047.1:0-17626 GCA_964399475.1 uncultured Methylomarinum sp. | reverse complement strand
TAGTATATGGATGACGGAAAAAATTATTTAACAAATCCTGACTGTATATTTTAGGTAGTTCCGAGCGCATCGTTAGCTTAGAAACCTGTATCAACTCTTTAACCTAGATAAATCAGTTGGATCACGGTTTCTAGCACAAACTATTGATTCCACAGCACTTCACAGATGATTGCTCCTGCATCATCTGCATACACCACATCCATGTGGTAAAAAAAAATCCCACCTAACCGAATGGGTGAGGCTAAGATTTTTTCAAAGCACTGTGAAACCAATAGCTTGCACTATAAATCCGCGCCCAACTGATTTTTCTAGGTTTAATGGCCTTAATTAAATCTATGGTTTGCTTTGATGTTTGCTCTACAGCCTCTAGCATAAATAACAACCATTCTTTCCAATTTTGTTCTTCCCGTACAGATTGCAATAATCGATAATAGTCCTGTTTATGTTGATTAATATAACGACTTAAATACAACACAGGCAAGGTTAATAAATCCTGTTTAATCAGATACAACACATTAATGACTCGACCTGCACGACCATTACCATCATAAAACGGATGAATACTTTCAAACTGATGATGAATCACAGCCATTTTGACTAAATCATCCCAATCACAACAGCTACCATCATTGATAAATTGTTCAAGGTTAGACATTAATGCCACAATCTCATCATGCGTTTGTGGAGGCCTATAAATAACCTCGCCAGTCTGCTCGTTTTTTAAAGTGGTGCCTGATTGGGTTCTAAAGTCTGCATTGTTTTGTTCAATGGTTGCTTGAATTGTTTTAATATCATTACTGGTTAATAGTCCGCGTTGTTGGACTTGCTTAAAGCCATCTTGTAATGCCGTGGCATAATTAAACACCTCTTTCGCTGCTAAAGAAGCAAACTGATGACTTAAACGATCGCTTTTAAATAGCTCATCATGGGTGGTGATAATATTTTCTATTGCCGAACTGTCTTTGGCTTCTTGTAAGGATAAAGTATGGATTAAGATACTTTCATTGGGAATGGTCGATACAATACCTTTTAATTCAGCCAAGGCTTGATGTGCTTTGGCTGTTTTTTTTAATACCGCTTTGCTTTCTATATCTTTAGTTAGGGGCAATACAGGGATTTTATAAGTCATTTTTCAAGACCTCCCCAAAACTTATGGTTCCCACATGTTTTTTTAACCACAGATTAAATTCAGTTTTATTCATTGTCCCAGAAGCAAAGGCTAAAATAACTTTTTTCTGCATATCAACAGTTGCTTTAATTTCAAAACCATTTATTAACAACATCACCTCAACAGCAGCATGACCAATACGTTTATTGCCATCCACAAAAGGATGGTTAATAATTTCATTACGATAATCGCTTATACAACTCTTCATTTTTATCGAGGGTATAGTCCATCGCTTGTTCAAAACTTAATGTGGCTGGTTTTTCATCCTCTATTATTATAATTTTATTAGCAGGTAAACTTTTTAAGACCTCTAATAAAGCGGGATAAAACGATTCATCTACTTGGATATGTAAGGCTTTCATAATGCTTCACCTGAAATATTTGAAAGGGGTAACTATAATGCATTTTCAGTCCGTTTACCTTTGTCTAAAAACCAGACATGACAAGGTAGTGAGCGAGTATAGAAAAAGTTATTACCCACTGCAACAATACAATCCACCGCGCCTGTTTCTATCAAGCGTTGGCGGATGGCCTTTTCACTGTTACCTGCATCGGTGGCTGAACTTGCCATCACAAAACCTGCACGACCTAGATCATTTAAATAATGATAAAAATACTGTATCCATAAATAGTTGCCGTTATCAGTCTTAAGGATACCCACATCTTTAAATAAGCGCTTGTCAGTTTTCACATAGTCGCTTTTTTTATCCACCTTATTCACATTAAACGGTGGATTGGCCATCACAAAATCACATTGTCCGACTAGCTCATGTGGATTAGTATAAAAGCTGTTGCTTTCGATAATTGTGCCTTCAATCCCATGTATGGCAAGATTCATTTTGGCCAATTTGGCATTATTGGATTTTAATTCTGTGCCGTAGCAGGTAATGGCCTCATTAACGCTTTTACCCGTGCCTTGGTTTTCTATAAAGTGCCCTGTTTGTACAAACATGCCGCCCGAACCACAGGCAGGATCGTGAATAACGCCATGATCGGGTTGTATCAAGTTAACGATTAATTGCACTAATGAGGGTGGGGTAAAAAACTCACCGCCTTCTTGTGCACCTGCACCTGTCATGGAAAACTTCATTAAGAAGTATTCATAAATCCGCCCAAATACATCACCTTTTAAGTTTTTAACACTGTCCTTATTAAAAACCCGTACTAAATCACCCAGTAAATCTTCACTGAGGTCTTGATAGTTACGCGGCAAAATCCCTGCAAGCTCAGGGTATTCTTCCTCAATTAACTTCATCGCCGTGTTCAACGCATCGTTAATATTTTCCCCTTCAGGTAAATTAGCAAGATAAGTATACTGAGAGTGTTCTGGCAACATCATCGTACCAACCGCTTTAAAATCAGCTTTTGTTGCTACCCGTTTACCACCCCTAGGGCTTTGAGGAATATTGTTATCTACTTGCGGCTTAGCTTGTTCGTATCTATTTTGCGCGTAGCGTAATAAAATTAAACCTAATACGAGGTCTTTATATTCTGCTGCAGTTAGTTTTGAGTTAGCCCGTAAATTATCAGCACTATCCCATAGATTTGCTTCCAGTTGCTTGAGTTGCTTTTGATTCATAATGATTAGTTTAACGTCCCTGTTGGGTTTTGATGATTTAATAGTTTTTTATTTTACCGAAATCATTAGGGAAGTTTGGTTTTTTTAAGTCATTTTGATTTAACCGCGCTATTTCCCAAAACAAAGGCCATTTATCAGTGAATCAGCAACCTGGATTCACGCACACTTTCACAGCGCACCTCATGCTAAGGAGCGAGGATTTAATAATATGCGAATTTTGACTTGTCTTTTTGTCCGTCTTCTACGCCTTGAAGACAAACAAAAATCCTGCATCAAACTTTCGTATATTATTAAATCCTCACTCCTAAATGCATTCTGAATAGTTCTGTTTTTTTCTGGCGTTCTAGGTTCTGTTGATTTTATCCAATAGTTCGTTTGCAGGTTTATCCAAATTTTTAGGGGAAGCTTATCTTGGTTGATTTGCTGAATAACCGTATTATTATTGTTTGAGGTACTTCATTTCTGAAAGGGGTGCTATGGTTGATCTACATTGGTTTAATGCAAATCGTGCAAAAAAAACCACAGGGTCTGGATAGATCGTAGCATTTATTTTTGAAGCCATAGTCATAAACAAATTCTGTAACGAATATGTTTGACAAACAAGCATCACTTCACGGTTTGCTAAGTTTTCATCCTTTAGCTGATCAGAAACTGTATCCATGACCTCAAACTCCAACGGTTAGCCGACGAATTGAAATTCGAATAGCTCACTTCCACCTCATACTTCAAAGTATAGCCGGATAGAACATCGTTTATTTCTTCATATTACAAGGATGTATAGAGGTGTGGTTTTTAAACGTGTAGAACGGGTGAATATTTAATGACTAGTGCTAGAGCGGCAGCAGCTTTGCAAGTTTTTTCAAGTAAAAAAACCTTTGAGACAGGTCATTAAGGAACGAGGATTCAATAATATACGAATTTTGACTTGTCTTTTTGTCCGTCTTCTGCGTTGTAGCAACAGTTGCGTAGCTTGCTATGCGCCTGTTGCTACGCCTTGAAGACGAACAAAAATCCTGCGTCAAACTTTCGCATATTATTAAATCCTCGTTCCTAAGTGGCTGAGAATTTTAAAGAAGCCATGCGAATTCAATTCGATGATTACCTTCCTCAACGAAACTATATTACTGTCTTTGAAAAAAAATAAGTATTAGGGGCTATAAAATTATTTCTATATTTTGCTGAATACAATCCGCCCAATTCTCAGCTTGCTATTGTGTTGTGAAAGTTTTGGATTGAATGGCGGTATAATTCTTGCTGATTTCGGTGCGAAAATTGCCGTTGGATAATTTGCGGATATAAGACATTTGCTTAGGCTCTCAGTTACGATTTAAACCATTGCAACGGAAACTACCAAAATTTATTTTCATAGTTTGTGTCGTAATGACACGTTGAGCTTAAAACCTTCAACCGATGGGATTTAGCTATATTAACAATCAATGCGTTAAGATGGTGCCTCGGGCCGGAATCGAACCGGCACGGATTATCTCCGCGGGATTTTAAGTCCCGTGCGTCTACCAATTTCGCCACCGAGGCATTTCTGATGAACCAGTAGAGCCGTGCATTCTATACATCTTGAATATAAATATCTAGCATTATTTTTACTTTTTGTAATTCAGACTGATCTCTAAAAAAATCAATTCAATTTCTTTTTTCTAATAAACATGGTTTTGGAGTTAGATATACGCTGTGCTGTTGTACCTATAGATTTGTAGAATGAAACCATGTGCTTGTTCAGTTGCTATATTTTTAGAATAAATCAACGGAATACAAGTAGATAATTCCATAAATACATTAAACCTATCTTCATTTTGTGAAGATAGAGATATGTCCTTTGTCTATCTTTCTATATATCAATGTCATAAATATTTATAATATGTAGATTAGTTACTATTAATTAATCAATATTGAATACGATTTCTGGGTCTATATATAAATGAGGAACAAAAATCGTGATCCTGCTGATTGAGCCCAAGTCATCCAAAGTATAATAAACAATGCTGTCATTTTCAAAAATCCAAATGAAAAAAAATTCTATTTTCTTGCTGTTTATCATATTATCCAATTTTGCTTTTGCAGTTGAAGATAAGCAAATAAATATAGGATCTTTCTCGTCAGGAAAATTAGATCAATGGAAAAAGAAAACTTTTTCTGGATCAACCGAATATCAACTAATGATGCTTGATAAAATTCAGGTTCTAAAAGCGGAAAGTCATTCCAGTGCATCGGGTTTATTTAAGGAGCAACGGGTTGATTTATTAAAAACACCTTTTTTGAACTGGCGTTGGCGGATTGAAAATCGTTTAGGGAAACTAAATGAACAAAGTCAGTTAGGGGATGATTACAGTGCTAGAGTGTATGTTGTGCTAGATGGTGGCTGGTTTTTTTGGAAGACCAAAGCCATTAATTATGTGTGGGCAAGTAATACCCCTAAGTCTACTAGCTGGCCTAATGCTTTTGCCGGTAAAAATGCCATGATGATTGCAATACGTTCTATTAATGATAAAACACACACCTGGTTTCAGGAAAAACGCAATATAATAGATGATATGAAACAACAGTTCGGAATAAATGTTCGCTATATAGATGCAGTCGCCATTATGACAGATACCGATAACGCCAAAGGCGATGCGATCGCCTATTATGGTGATATATACTTTAGCGCAGAATAAATATGCACGATACTTTACCTTATCTGGAAAAAACTGATTTTCCAGCAATTAAACGTAATGACTTAGAAATTTTACAAGTCAACCTGGGTTATTTATGTAACTTAAGTTGTACCCATTGTCATGTCAATGCAGGGCCTAATCGTACCGAATTGATGGATAGGGAAACCATCAATACTCTCCTCAATTTTATTGATGATCATAATATTCACACTCTTGATTTAACTGGGGGTGCACCTGAAATGAATCCGCATTTCAAATATCTGGTTCAGGCTGCCCACGAAAAAGGGGTTAAAGTGATAGACCGCTGTAATTTAACTATTTTACTGGAACCTGGCTATGAGGATTTTGCAGCATTTCTGGCAGAAAATCAGGTTGAAGTAGTCGCCTCTTTACCTTGTTATATGGAAGATAATGTTGATAAACAAAGGGGAAAAGGCACTTTTAATGCCAGTATTTCAGCTCTAAAGATATTAAATGATTTAGGTTATGGGCAGATAGATTCAGGTCTGGTTTTAAACCTGGTTTTTAATCCGCAAGATGCCAGTTTACCTCCAGATCAAAAGTCCCTAGAACAATCCTATAAGCTGCATTTAAAAGCCCAGTTTGAGATTGTCTTTAATCAGCTGTTTGCCATGACCAATTTACCTATCCAGCGATTTGGCAGTGTTTTAATTAGTAAAGGTAAATTTAATGATTATCTGCATTTATTAAAAGATAATTTCTTGCCAGAAAATCTTGAACAGGTGATGTGTAAAAACACTATAAGCATTGATTGGCAAGGTTATGTCTATGATTGTGATTTTAATCAGATGCTACATTTGCCCATCGGTGCCGACAATAAAAAAATACATATCAATGATTTGCCCCAACAATCTTTCAATGGGCAACCTATAAAAACATTACAACATTGCTATGGCTGTACTGCAGGACAAGGCAGTAGCTGTGGTGGTGCTTTATAATATATTCAACAAATTAAAATTTTAAGGAAACAAAATGACAGTAGAAGCCGGTGTATTAGAACGTTATTCAGAAGGTGCTGATAGCGTACAGCCCGATTTATGTTGCCCGGTAGATTATGATCGTGAATTACTGAAAATGTTACCTGAGGAAATTATAGAAAAAGACTATGGTTGTGGTGACCCTTCGCGTTATGTAAAAAAGAATGATGTGGTACTCGATTTAGGCTCTGGGTCAGGAAAAATTTGTTATATGGCTGCGCAATTAGTCGGTGATAATGGCAAAGTCATCGGTGTTGATATGAATGATGACATGCTTGGGTTAGCCAGAAAATATCAATCTGAAATGGCAGATAAATTAGGCTCAAACAGAGTTGAATTTGTAAAAGGACAAATTCAGGATTTATCCATGGATCTAAACGCCATGAATAATTATTTAAAAGATAATCCCGTACAAAATGCTGAAGATATAATTGCTTTAAGAGCCTGGCAAGAACAACAACGCATGGATGCGCCTTTGATTAAAAATGATTCCATTGATCTGGTGGTTTCAAATTGCGTACTCAATCTGGTTCTTGATAGTGATAAAGACAAAATGATCGCCGAAATTTTCCGTGTCACCAAACCGGGAGGACGCGTTGCCATTTCTGATATTATCAGTGATGAATATGTGCCTGAACATCTAAAAAAAGATCAGCATTTATGGAGTGGCTGTATTTCAGGTGCGTTACAGGAACATGAATTTCTGGAAGCTTTTATTAAAGCAGGTTTTATCGCAGTCGCATACGATAAATGGGAAAATCAGCCTTGGCAAGTGGTAGAAGAAATTGAATTTCGTTCTGTTACAATCACTGCCGTTAAACCGATGGGCACAGATTGTATTGATAAAGGTCATGCAGTAATTTACAAAGGGCCTTATTCTGAAGTTTATGATGATGAAGGTCATGTTTATCTGCGTGGACAGCGTATGGCTGTTTGTGACCGGACATATCATTTATTGACCAGTGAAACTTATGGCGATAATTTTATTGGAATTGCACCGTTAGAAGAACAAGAAGGAAGAGCGTGGTGTTGTGCTGCTGGTACAATTAGGTCCGTTACAGAAACTAAAGGCAGTATTCATCAGGATAATTCTGTTTCTAGTTGCTGTTAAGGAAGGTGCAAGAAATAATAAATCCTAATTTAGGCTGTAGTTGGGTTAGCTTATCAAGCAAAGTGGGATAAGCTAACCCAACCTACCGGTCTCTCTCATTGTTCCAATCTACAATGTTGCGGACTAAAGTCCGCTCTACAAAAACTACCCATATTTTTCCTGTCTTTTCAAAAATAAATGCTTAATAAAAAAAGAATTCTTCCCTCCGATATTCGTCATGCCTGTGGTGATACTTATTTTTCCCGAGGACAAAAATATTTTCAACAAGGCCATGTATTGGAATTAAGCATTAGCCTTGAAGATAGTACCAGTGTTGACCTTTCTTCTTCCATACTAGGTAGTGGTAAAAAATACTATACCCAGACCATTCGTATTGATTGGAAAAATGAATATACTGCCGTCATCATTGAGGGTGATTGTACTTGTCCGATGGTTTATAACTGTAAGCATATTGCTGCAGCTTGCTTAGAATACATTAATACTTCATCTCAGCCATTACAAGATAAAGCAGATGATTACTCCTGTATGGAATGGCTGGATAATTTTGATGAGAGTGAAGATCATATAGATTTATCTCGGGAATTTATTGCCTATATATTAAAACCGACTAAAACAGCCTACACCTTTACGCTGGATTTTATTATTACCCGAGAAAACAAAAAGGGAGGATTTAATAAAGGCCGAAAAACTAGTATCAATAATCTGCGGTACAGTGGTAGTTATACCAGTTATATACAGCCTATTGATGTGGAATTAATATCATTACTTTCCTCATTACAAATCACCTATCAAGGTGAGCCACAAATTAAGGGAAGTAGTGGGTTTCTGGCCCTAACTAAAATATTGAAAGTAAAACGTCTTTTTTGGTTAACTCATCAATCACCGTCATTACATCCTGGAGATGAGCGCGTACTAGATTTTTTATGGGATCAACAAAACAATAACTTTCATCTGTCAAGCAACATAAAACCAAATGCTAGCTTGATATTGACTGATCCACCTTTATATATTGACAGTCAGGAAAATACCTTAGGGTCACTTCAGGCACTAGAAGTATCCAGCATTCAATTAGAAAAAATTTTATCCATCCCAGCAATCCCTGAGAATCTGGTTGAAGAATTTAGCCTGCGTTTAACCCTAGAATATCCTTCTATCCCACTGCCTGCGCCAAAAAATATTCAGGTAACAGAGCTTTCTGGTATTTCACTTATTCCTAAAATAACCTTATCGGGTACATGGACTAATTCCACGAATTATTATCATTTCATCAAGCTGAATTTTGTTTATGATGAAAAAATAATTTCTGCCTATGAACCCGCTGACTATAGTCATGTTAATACTCCGCAGGGTATCTTTCGTATTCAACGAGATGCTGAAGCTGAAGATGCTACTGTTGGCTTTCTCATAGGACTAGGTTTTGAAACGGCTGAAATATTAGAAGAAAAGCAACTGACATTGTTCAGCCCAGCCCACCCATCCTTCATGGATAGTGCTACTCGCTGGTCTGATTTTATAGAAGTAACCCTGCCACAATTAACCGATCAGGGCTGGGTTATTGAAATTGATGACAGCTTCAAACTAAATTTTCATGATGCAGAAGATTGGCATACGGATATCGAGGAAACCAACAATGACTGGTTTGAAATGAATTTTCAAATCAAAATCAATGGGGAGTCGATGTCTCTATTACCTTTGATAATGCCAGTATTAGAGCAATATACCCCAGAAGAAATACCCGAAAATCTTAGTATCCAAATTGGAGAGCATAGTTATGTCAACATGCCCTCTAGCCAGTTAAAACCTTTTCTTAATATCGTCTACGAATTATTTGATAGCTCATCAATTAGTGACCAAGGCGTGTTGAAATTTTCGCGATTTAATACAGCAGCACTAGCGGATCTAGAATCCCAAAGTTACGGTATTTTCAGTATATCAGGTGGCAAGGAACTGATAGAAACCGGTAAAAAGTTAAAAAACTTTAAAGGAATAGCCAGTATTCCTGTACCAAAGGGTCTTAAAACCACACTCAGAGAATATCAGCAATTAGGCTTAAACTGGTTACAGTTTCTTCGAGAATATAATTTTGCCGGCATTTTGGCTGATGATATGGGCTTAGGTAAAACGGTTCAAGCACTCTGCCACTTATTGGTGGAAAAAGAAGCCGGAAGGATGGATAAGCCTTGTCTGGTCATAGCCCCTACTAGTCTGATGAGTAACTGGCGTAGAGAGGCAGAACGCTTTACGCCTGATCTAACTGTACTGACTTTACAAGGGTCAGAACGTAAGCAACATTTTGATAAAATCAAAAACCATGATCTGATTTTAACTACCTATCCTTTGTTACCCCGAGATAAAGAAACACTGTTAAGCGTAGATTACCATTTTTTAATTCTGGATGAAGCCCAGGTTATAAAAAACCCTCGCTCTCAAGCCGCTCTTACTGTCCGGGAGATTAAAACCCGTCATCGTTTGTGTTTAACGGGGACACCCATGGAAAACCATCTAGGAGAATTGTGGGCACAATTTGATTTCCTGATGCCTGGCTTTCTTGGAAATAGCGCATTTTTTAAAAAAACCTATCGTACCCCTATAGAAATACACAATGATCAGGAACAAAGGGAACGTTTATCAAAACGACTGCAACCTTTTATGTTGCGACGAAGCAAATCGGAAGTTGCTACTGAGCTTCCAGAAAAAACAGTAATTATTCGTTCAGTACCTTTATACGAAAAACAAGCTGCACTCTATGAAACGATTCGTATTACCATGGAGAAAAAAGTGCGTGATGCGATTGCCGATAAAGGTCTGGCGCGTAGCCACATTACTATTCTGGATGCACTATTAAAACTGCGTCAAACCTGTTGCGACCCACGCACCTTAACTTTAAAAGAAGCCCAGAAAGTAAACCAATCTGCAAAATTGGATTTACTGATGGAAATGCTTCCTGAGCTGTTGGAAGAAGGTCATCGTATTCTAGTTTTTTCTCAGTTTACTCGGATGATTGCACTGATAGAAAAAGAACTCAACATTCTGAAAATTGGCTACAGTAAATTAACTGGACAAACAAAAAAACGTGATGAAGCCATAGAAAGTTTTAAAAATGGAGAAAACGATGTATTTCTGATCAGCCTAAAAGCGGGCGGTGTGGGTTTAAATTTGACGGAAGCCGATACAGTAATTATTTATGACCCTTGGTGGAACCCAGCTGTTGAAACTCAGGCTGCGGATAGAGCCCATCGAATTGGCCAGGACAAACCGGTATTTGTATACAAATTACTGACTGAAAACACAGTGGAAGAAAAAATCCTGGCCATGCAGCAGAAAAAACGGGCTTTAGCTGACAGTATTTATAACAGTGGTAAAAAAGAAAAATCATCTCAACTGACATCTGAAGATCTCACGGAATTGTTTAAGCCACTATCGTGAGGTTTTCTATTATTATTCCTGCCTTAAATGAAGCATCCACTATTCAATCTTGTTTACTTGGCTTGCAATCCATAAGAAATAGAGCAGAAATTATACTAGTCGATGGCGGTAGCACTGATAATACATTGGAATTGGCTGAATCTTTGGTTGATATAACTATCATCTCTGCGAAAGGTCGCGCTATTCAAATGAATACTGGTGCTGAAATCGCAACTGGCGATATTTTGGTTTTTTTACATGCCGATACTTTTCTGCCATACGATGCTTTAGAATTATTAAATCAAGCTATAAATTCAGAAAATAAACATTGGGGACGGTTTGACATACAACTTAGAGGCACACAGTATCTGTTGAAAGTAATAGCAACATTAATGAATTGGCGTTCTCGAATTACTGGTATAGCAACTGGAGATCAGGTTATTTTTGTAAACAAGACTCTGTTTGATTCTATTGGGGGTTATCCAGATATTGCTTTAATGGAAGATATCTGCATTTGCACAACCCTGAAAAAAATCTCACCTCCTATTTGCCTTGGTGCTAAGGTTTCCAGTTCAGGTCGCCGTTGGGAGAAAAATGGGGTATTCAAAACGATTTTATTAATGTGGTGTCTGCGCTTACAATATTTTTTAGGGGCTAGACCGGAAACACTTTCTATTCTCTATTCAAGGGGAAAGTTTTGGATACCTTAAGGCTAACATCTGTCTTAGGCATATTTTTAATAATGATCCTTTGGGAGTATTGCTTATTTAAGTGCGGTAACTGCCTTAAACAATTCCTGGGGAATATTAAACCTAGTCTCACTGCCTGCCTGCATGGCTGGTTTTTATCATCAGCCTATTGATTCTTGATTTGGCTTTATATGGACAACATGTTTTTACCCACAAATTTAAACCGCTTTGGAGATTACATCAAATCCATCATACTGATCTAGAGTTTGATGCCACTACAGCCATTCGATTTCATCCCTTATAAATTTTAATTTCAATGGCTTATAAAGTTGTCTGTATCTATTTATTAGGTGCTGATCCTGTTGCTGTTGTTGTATTTGAAATAACCTTAAATGCAACTGCAACTTTTAATCACAGCAATAAAGAGGAACTTGGCTTAATAAAATTATTATTGTTGCCCTTTAAGAATGGAAACTAAATAACTTATTTTTCATTCCTTAGAACGCTTCTGTCTTAAAACAATAAAAGTAAGTAAAAATAGCAGCAATACTGAAATACCCACCATAATTTGTGCAAAAGGAAAACCAACCACAAAGAGAAACTTTTCTTCGATAATATTTTCACCATTATGCAGTCGTATATTCAGTGCAAAAACATCCATCTCCTGAATATCTGCATCAATTGAAACCACGCCTTTACTTAACGATCCTGAAAAATATTGTAAAGGCCGAGATTTAATCACCGAAAAAGCATCCTGGTTATTTAATAAAAGTCCTATCCAAGAATTACGTTTTAATAATTGCAACTCAACAGCCACTTGACTTAAATCGGAAGAGATCGAATCAATTTTAATGATAGTCTGTCCAAAATTCGGAAAATGCCTGCAATAATGCCGGTCTGTATTACCCCCTTTAAATTGATAGCCGCTTAATCTAAGCTCTGTATCTCCAATATTGAAAAGGCACTCATTATTGCCATGGGATCCGGCATGAGGATAGACTGAATGAGAAAAAAACAGTATTAAACAAGTGAACAATAATGATTTTGAATTAAATTTGTGGGTCATGAAAAACCAGTGGTTAAGCAATGTGGAATAGATGGGTAAGCTTTTTCTTCAGTCTAGTTCTAAGGATTTCAATGGTACAGACGTATATTAAATTACTCTTCCATTGACTGAAAAAATTAAAACTATGACTTAAATGTAGAATATCATGGTATCAGTACAACAAACAAATATGAAAACTTATTCTTTCCTATGACTATTGTCGATGATTTATCAATATTTAATACTTTGAGGATAGTAAGGTTAATCCGTCGAAGTTATACAAATATTTCTTCTTGAGAAAAAATATAATCAATTGAGTCTGACCCTAATACTGCTTACTTAAGGAAATAACCTTACTAATCAACAGCTTAATATGATCAAAAACCAGAAACAACGGCCTAAAGAAAATCCTGAATGAAAAATCAAAGAGTTAGATTGCCCAGTTTCTATCCACATCCCTAAATGATAACTGTAAGCCATTAATTTTAGTGTATTTTTATCTCACTGATAAACTGTTATTTTAGCCCGTAAATAATTGATTTAATTTAATAATAAACCCTTAAGTAAGCAGCATTAGAGTCTGACCCCATTGATTCTGACCCCATTGATTCCGTTAATTTTACATTCTGCTATGAACTTTTTACTCTGACCCCCAGTTATTTCAGTTCTTTATATAGATTTATGGCTTTTCCGTTTTCATTTTTAGATACTCAGTTTGTGTTTAAGATATCTTAAATTATGAACCTGGATTAGTGTAGCTCCTTCACTTTGAGAGCATGAGGAGGAAGCTCCCTCGGACGACTAGACTTGCTGCCAAAAACTATGTTCCCTTTTTACGTTAACTGAAGCAGACGTTATGTGTAAAAGCCCTCGTGTCAAATTTTAGTTCTAATATCTATTGAGTAATCCTGTAAAATAAATCACCTTACTAGAGAGTAGCGATAATTTTACGAATGGGAATATTTAAAAAATATTATGGGAAAAATGAGAGTTATTGATTTGTTTTCTGGTTGTGGGGGATTGTCTCAAGGCTTTTTGGATGCTGGGTTTAACGTTGTTTTAGGGATAGATAGTTGGGATGATGCAATTCAAACCTTCAACAAAAATCATACTACATCTACAGGAATCGTCGCTAATTTAAAAAATGAAACAGCAAAAGATGTTTCTGCTAAAAATAGTATTCAAAAAGTAGATGTTATCATTGGTGGCCCTCCATGCCAAGGGTTCTCAATAGCAGGGAAAAGAATAGTTGAAGACGAAAGAAATGAGCTTTATAAGTCGTTTATAGAATTTTTACAATTCTATAAACCTAGTGCATTCCTAATGGAAAATGTACCTAATATTCTCTCCATGGGAAAAGGTATTGTTAAGGACAAAATAATAAATGATTTTAAAAAAATTGGATATATCGTAAATACCGATATTTTGATGGCATCTAAATACGGTATTCCTCAGAATAGAAGGCGTGCATTCTTTGTGGGGTTTAGAAATGGACATTTATTTGATTTTCCAAAACCAGATGCTGATATTCTTTTAACATCAGAAGATGCTATTTCAGACCTTACTAATGAAAGTATTGATGATGGGGCTTTTTATCCTTCATCACCAAAGTCTGAGTACCAGCAAATGATGCGTAATGGAGCAAAGAAAATATTTAACCATGAAATTACGAAGCATAAAGAAAAAACAATAGAAATTATTAACATGGTTCCTGATGGAGGTAATTATAAAGATTTACCCATAGAACATAGGGGAACTAGAAAAGTTAATATTGCTTGGACTCGGTTAAATAGCCAAAAGCCCAGCTTTACAATTGACACAGGGCATAGGCATCACTTTCATTATAAGTTCAATAGAGTACCAACTGTGAGAGAAAGTGCGAGAATTCAATCATTCAAAGATAGTTTTATTTTCCTCGGGAGTAAAACTAGCCAATATAAACAAGTCGGTAATGCCGTACCGCCTATACTAGCAAAAAAAATGGCTCTGGCAATTTTAAAACAGCTCTAAAGTAATGTATAAAATTCCAGATAAATATTTTTTTAGACTGCATCATGTTCGCCCTCGGTTTAAAAATGATGTAGAAGAAGTATTGCTTTATGTTGCAACATCAATTTCTGAAATGGAGGCGCAACCAAAAAAAGATTTTAAGGAATATTTAAATCAAGTTTTATTTAGATTCAAAAAAAATTCAACTTCTACACAAAAAACCATTGATAATTGGAGAACAGAAATATCTGCTCTTTTTGGATTTATTCAAGAAGAAAGTGAAATTTCTAGCCCTGGAAAAATAGCGATTAGGTTGGCAGAAAATCAATATTTAGATGAATTTTTCAATTATTTTCTGTATTCATTTCAATATCCTGCTGGACACATCAAAGCAACAAATGTAATTAAGCAAATTGAAGCCGAAATTAAATTTAAACCTTGTGATTTTATTTTGCAGTTGCTAACTGAAGGTGAGAGACTGACTAAAAAGCCGTTTAGTCTTACCGCTGAAGAATTAACACAATGTGCATATTATGATTTAAGGGTAACTCGTGATGGTAGAAGTCCTAATGATGTTGCCAAGATGATTCTACAACATAGAAAAAGTAAAATCACATATGACCATAAATATGAACAATTAAAAACAAGTTCTGGGAAATTTCCATCTAAAGGTGATGTTAGTCGTTACGCTGGAGACATCTTAGATTATATGGTTTTAGCAAATCTTCTTCACCATAAAGGAACGGGATATTACTATTATCTTAACAAAGGAGCTTCAGAGGCTATAAATTATCACTTAAATAACAGTCATTGGTTTTCTGATTACGATAAGTTCTATTCTAATGCTAGTATGACTACCTCCATTATTTCGAGGTATGAAGATAAGTGGTTCGATTACGTTAATAGTTTTGATGGAATAACTGAGTTTTTACCAACACTTGGCTCGAAAGAAACAGAAAATATATCTAAACTAATTCAAGAGTATTACCAGAGGCTTAAAGGAGGGCAAAAAATTCCAACCAAAATTATTGGTGATTATGGTGAAACTTTGATTCTTGCTCATGAGTACCTTAGAACACAAGAAAAATCAAAAAGACAGCACTTGATAAATAAAATTCCTACTCCATTAGGTGTTGGTTATGACATCCAAAGTATAGAAATTGAAAGTAAAAAAAGATACATTGAGGTTAAGACAACTAAATCTAGAAAATCTATTATGAATAGACGGTTTAAACTTACCCCTAATGAATGGGATACTGCCGAGACTATAGGTAATAGTTATTTTATTTATTATTTAGTCGTAAATGAAAGCGAAAAGAAGATTTTTGTAATAAAAAACCCAGTCGAACAACATAGTAAAGGGTATCTGAAAGTTGATAAAAATCTAGTTGTAGAATTTTCAAAAGAAGCAGGGCAATGGCAAAAATTAATAGAAATACTAAACTAAAAGTAGCCTCATTTTTCTGTGGTTGTGGGGGCATGGATTTAGGAATTCAGGGGGGGTTCGAATTTCTTGAAAAGCAATATTCTAAGTTACCATATAAAATAGTGTATGCAGTTGATAATGATTCTTATGCGACAACTCTTTATAATAGCAACTTCAATCATCAGTGTGAGACTAAAGATGTAAGAGATATTAATCTTGAAACTATTCCAGAACATGATGTTTTGCTGGGAGGCTTTCCTTGTCAATCATTTTCAATTAGTGCCCAAAACCCACCTAGATTAGGTTATAAAGATGACAAAGGGATGCTTTTTTTTGAAATGGTTAAAGTATTAAAACAGCATAAGCCTAGGTTTTTTATTGCTGAAAATGTAAAAGGATTATTGTCTGCAAATAAGGGAAAAGCTTTTTCTTTGATAATAAGTGAGTTTGAGAAGGCTGGGTATCATGTCAAATTCAGACTTTTTGATACTTCTGAGTATGGGATACCACAAAAAAGGCAGAGAGTATTTATAGTTGGGTTTAAGTTTTACGAAGACTATTTTAATTTTAGTTTTCCTGTTCCGACTACTTTAAATGGTTCTAAGGTTAAACTAAAATCTGTTATTGACTTTTCTGCACATGAAAATGAAAAATGGTTTTTTAGTCAAAAAGCTGTTGATGGAATGTTGAGAGTCAAAGAAAAAATGAATAAGGGAAGAAGTCAAGACTTGGAACAGCCGTGCAATACTATTAGTTCGCACCTCTCTAAGGTAAGTTTAAATAGCACGGATCCGGTTTTAAAAATTAAAGAGCGCTATCGGCGGTTTACACCAAGAGAGGCTGCAAATATTCAATCATTCCCAACAAATTTTGTATTAGATTCTGTTTCAGAAAATAGGCAATATAGAGCAATTGGAAATGCTGTTCCACCAGTGATGATGTGGCATATTGCAAACTCTTTAGAACTTTTAATTAGGAAAAAAACTGAGAATAGCAAAAGTGTGGTTGATTTTAAGAATAAGCAGTTAGATATATTCCTGCATAATAAAGAATTTTCCTGAAATTATTATGAATTAAAAATATGAAAAATACATACCAAAAAAAATCCACTTGACCATTTAAAGTGACTTAGGCGTTAGGACTCCTGCCCATAAAAGTAATATTACAATGAACTCATTGACAATGGCTAGTTCAAGATAACCTTGAAAGAAGACTTATGAAAGCGATTATCTGCACAAAATACAGATCTCCGGATGTACTTCAGGTTCAAAATGTTGAAAACCCATACCCAAAAAAATGAAGTATTGATAAAGATACATGCAACAACTGTGCATATTGGAGACACTAAAAATTGAAGTTTTAAACTGGGCATGGTTTTCTTTCGAGATTTTCTCGTTAAACCCATTATGCGTTTCATTATAGGGTTTACTAGCTCCAGAAGAAAAATCATAGGCATGGATCTATCTGGGAAAATTGAAGCAATAGGTAAAGATGTTAACCCATCTTCGTGACTTTTTCTACTCTAAATCATTGATATGTGGTAATCG
>CAYNRB010000046.1:0-17685 GCA_964399475.1 uncultured Methylomarinum sp. | reverse complement strand
CTAAGGTCACCAGGCTAAAGGTAACTTCTTTTTAATCGTAATCCTTTTATGCTCTATAAACAAATAGCCACCTTTTTCAAGTTCTTTTAAAATCCGACTAATCATTTCCCGCGAAGAACCCACTCTTAAAGCAATTTCCCGATGAGTTAAAGGTATTTCAACGATAGTATCACCGTTATCATTTGTTTCTGAAAGGCCAACCAATAAACGTGTCAAACGACCATAAACATCCATTAATGCAAGGCTTTCGACATTTTTTGTAATATAACGCACTTGTGAACATAAATATTTGATAATATTTATTGCTACAGTGTGATGATCTGAAAGAAACTGATAAAAGTCTTCTCTGGAAATTATTATGAATTCACATTTTTGAGTGGTAAATATATTCGTTGAACGAGGCTTACCATCCAACAAAGATAATTCACCAAAATGATCACCTCTATAGAGAGAATTTAAGATCATTTCCTTACCATCCTTATTTGAAACGGTAACATTGACACTTCCTTCTTTAATAAAAAAGATAGCACTACTTTCTTCACCTTCGCTTATTACCTGCGTATTTTTATTTACAATACGATCTCTCGTGAATTCAATCAACTCGGTTATTTCCAGATCTGAAATATTGGCAAACAAACTAGAACTCTTCAATACATTAATTGTGTCAATCATTTATTTCTCATTGCTCAAGCCTGGAAAATGTCATTGAATCTGGGAACACTATCAATACACCCTACAATACATTTTTGAGTGCATTACTAAGTAGATTACATTACCTGGGTCACAGACATTAACAAAATTCAAATCAAGATTCGGATGAAATTGAATCTTCGCTGCTAAGATTCATTTTGTCAATTGCATGAATTGGCGCATCATTACCAGACATCAGATCTTTAATTGTGGCATAAACCATTTGCTGTTGCTTAACTGGAGATAGGCCATCAAATAAAGCTGAGATAATATTAAGTTCATAATGACGCTCACTACCAGACAATACTTCAGCTTTTGAGTCAGGAATTGCCGTTTCGATACGCTGTTTTATTTCATCTAAAATATTGTTCGAAATTTGCATAATAATGTTAACTCCTTAAAGTCTTTTGATATCCATCAAAAAATAATATTCATATTACAGCATTTATTAGAAGCATGCCTGAGAATAGAAAGCTAATATTTCACAGGCCTACTTTCCCAAATGTTTAAGTAATTCTAAAAAAATTTTAAAATAAAACTACCCAATCAATAAATTACACTATGGTAGAATTTTCTAAGTTTTTTTAGAAAAGTAAATTTCATCTTAGGTAACTCGCAGTAAATAAACCACCAATATGAGTAGGATTTTTGTTTGTCTTTAGTCGTGTAGAAATAGGTACATAGCCAGCTATATGACTATTTCTACACGACTAAAGACGGACAGCAAGATTGGAAGTTTATGTATTGCAACTTGTCCTTAGACGCACATGCGTAAAAAGTTTGACAACTGACAATGGATTTTTTCTGCCTAAACTATTTCAAAAGGCGCATAATATTGTTCAGTCAGAAATAACCTATGGTAACTCTCTTGTCAAATATTCAATTTAATACCCAATTAACTAATGAAATTAACGTCTCACCTCCTGCAATTGAACAGTTCATTGCGCTTACAGAGCATGAGCCAGGCATTAGCGGCGTGCGTATTTTTGTTTCTGGAGGCGGATGTAGCGGCATGAAATACGGCATGACTTTTGTTGAGGAAGCTCATCAATATGATGCTATTTTAAAAGCAGAGGGTATAGATATATATGTTGATGCTATTACGCTTGGTTTTCTGGCAGGCGTTGAAATTGATTATAAAATCGAGGGTGTCAATAAAAGTTTTGTTTTTAAAAACGCATTTGCTAAAGCCGGAGGAGCAGCAACCTGTGGATCTTGTGGTGCCGTGGGCGGTGGCTGTGGTGGTTAAATAGACAGAAAAAACTCTAATGTCTCAAACAACGCGTACAGAATAACTTTGCCGCCACAAAAGTGTTGCCATTTTCAAGTTCGTAGGGCGGAAAAGCGATAGCGCCTTCCGCCATTAATTCGCAAATCAAACCTTTTTCGTAAAACAATGTCGGATAACGCTGTCGCTCATCCAACCTACGTTCCAGATTACGATTTTGAAAAGCCATAAAAATCCTACAACTGACTAATTATCCTAGGATGTTTGAGAAATATATTTTAAAATCTCAACCACTTGCTCAGGATTTTCTGTAACAGCCATTGCAACAGCATCAACTTCTTTTAAAGGATGGGTTAATTCAGGGCTATGAATGATAATAGTCGGTATTCCCAGGCCTGCCGCAATACCAGCATCAAAAGCAGCATTCCATTGTTTGTATTTCTCGCCAAATTTTACGACAACCACATCAGATTTCTTAATATAGTTTTGGGTACGTATGGCATTAATCTTTGCTGATTTATGATCGCCCCAGAAACTACTTTGCTCAGCCCCTAAAATCACCGACCCCACATTGTCACTTTGGTCGTGGTCAACTACGGGGATTAAAACTTCTATATTCAGATCGTTTTCCAGAATTCCCTGAATTATTTGTTCGCGCCATTCTGAATGAATTTCGCCGGAAAGATAAATTGTAAAAGACATAATTATATGATTTGTATTATTTAGTTTTGGTTATTATTTCAGTCAAGAAAAATATGAGGGATATTGAAAGATAAAATACATAGAGAAAATTAGCATTGTTATATACTCTCAATCAGATAGACTATGGATACTGAAGAATTTTCCCCCAGGATGCGGTTTTTTATAAAGATTATTATCTTAACCCTAATGGAATAGTCATTTTAACTGGATGCAAAACCAAATGTCAGAAAAACATATCTATAAAATTATTTTTATTAACAAGGATCAAGTTTATGAAATTTATGCAAAAAGCGTTTATCAAGGAGATTTGTATGGATTTGTAATTGTCGAAGATATTGTTTTTGGTGAAAAAAGTTCAATTGTGCTAGATCCTGGTGAAGAAAAATTAAGAACAGAATTTGAAGGCGTTAAACGCTCTTTTATTCCAATGCATGAAGTTATTCGTATTGATCAAGTAGAAAGACAAGGTGTGGGAAAAATCACCTCGGCTCAACCTTCTTCTAAATCAACGGGTAATGTATCAACTCTCTATCTGCCTGATAAAAAGTAGCTGGATATATCTATTATTCATAATAACAGGGTGTGTGGCGGACTAAAGTCCGCTCTACTCATTCTAATAATTGTTAAACTCCTCTTGACCTTCTCCTTAAACGCTCCAAATTATCCCCACCCAAGCCCTATTAATTCCAATTAATTACTCAACATTAATAATGGCATAAATATTGCCTTAAACCTTGTTTCTATCCAATATAGGGTTATGAATACAAATTAATGCCTAAAATAACCTAATAAATGTGCCAAATAATATTGTTTAATTAATATGCCATTATTGCTCCAAAAACAACAGGCTGTTTTTCATTAATTGAGCCAGTCAATGTCTTACTTATCATGGACATATAAAGCACCATTGCCATTCGATCTACAGTCGATATAGACTATTGTGCAGCATGCTACGAAAAAACGCGTGTAGAGTAGAAAATATTCATAAGGCCATAGTAGGTGACCCTAATCGATCTATTGCAGGGCAACCTGATATTTTTGGGTTTGTGATGGATATGGGACAAATGCCAAATAACCTTCATAAATTACTGGAAGCGGACTATTGTAAAACTGATAAAAATGTAACTGATCAGGTGACCTGTGCAACATTAAATGCTGGAACAGGTGTGTGGATCGCACAAACGCTTTCAATAATTGATTCTATACTCAACTAAAGTATGCCTGGAACGGCTCCTAAGTACCCAAGTATAATTAATTTAACTAATTTTACGCAGGATTTTTTTCATATTCAGTGTTGTATAAATAGGCGCATAGCGAGCTACGTCACTATTTATGCAACGCTGAAGATGGAAAAAAAGACAAGTAAAATGTTAAATTAATTATGCTTGGGTACTTATCTGAATATTTCGAATAATGCTTCTAATCAAGATGCATATACCGATAGCTGGGGACGAGAAATCAAGGCTCTGTTTCAACCAAATACATACATTTCAAGTGCCTTGTGAGGTGACTGACGCATGGGGGGGGGCATTATTGCTGACCATAACCATGGCTGGTATTTTGATATCAATAATGCCGCTCCCAGTTTGATTTTATCAAGTTCAGACATCTTGATTCGGCGTTCAGAAAAAAGCCCCAATCTTGCCTAAAATAAATAATAAGTTTAGTAGGTTAAACCAAATCCTGTTGGAAAGTTCCGCTAAATTCCAACCAAACTATCGCAATTTTTAATACTAAATTTGCACTACAATTTTTGGAGTTTTTACCCTCAATCCCAACGTTTTTTACAAAGATAATGAGTTAATTGTTTAGTAATATCTATCATTTTTTACTTGTTACTTTCAATAAACTTCCAATAAATTTCTGATAATTGCCCCCCCCTCTAAAAATCAGCTAATTTGTACGAAAAACATATCAATTTTAAATAAAGAGACGACTAAACCAACAACAAGCCTTTTTCAATAATGAATTTTTCCACTATCTCAATTCCCTGGTTTGTTTTCAAATTACTAAAAACAAAAGGTCGCTCTCCCCTCATTTTTTTTGCATCGCGTTCCATTACTTCCAGAGAGGCACCCACATAGGGTGCTAAATCAATTTTGTTAATCACCAACAAATCTGAACGGGTGATACCTGGGCCGCCTTTTCGGGGGATTTTATCGCCTGCGGAAACATCAATAACATAAATGGTTAAATCAGCCAGTTCAGGACTGAAAGTAGCGCTCAAGTTATCACCGCCACTTTCCACTAATATGAAATCAAGGTCACTGAATCGTTCGCATAATTCATCTACCGCAGCCAGATTCATTGAAGCATCTTCACGGATTGCCGTATGTGGACAGCCTCCTGTTTCCACGCCTATTATTCTTTGTTCAGGCAAAGCCTCACTATTGATTAGAAACTGCATGTCCTCGCGTGTATAAATATCGTTGGTTACTACCGCTATGTCGAATTTGTCGCGCATTTGTTTACATAATGCATCGACCAATGCTGTTTTTCCCGACCCTACCGGCCCACCAATTCCTACTCTTAATACCTGTTTTTCTGACATTTGTTACCTTTTGAATTCAACTTATTGAGACACATTGGTGCTTCTATAATCCTATATGGATTTCACTGCAATCGAATTGTCATTTCCGAATTTTTATATCGAAACCTAAAAATTCATTTTCGTAAGGTGCGTTGTACTCACCAAAAACACAATATTTAATTTCCCATTGATATAAGTACCCAAGCATAATTAATTTAACATTTTACTTGTCTTTTTTTCCATCTTCAGCGTTGCATAAATAGTTACGTAGCTCGCTATGCGCCTATTTATACAACACTGAATATGAAAAAAAATCCTGCGTAAAAATTAGTTAAATTAATTATACTTGGGTACTTAGTGGTGCGTGAAATGCACCCTACTTAAGAACGAAACAATCTGGAATATTGCATTTCATGACGGCTACTAGCCAGTGCTAAACCGAAAACACTGCCTCCGATTTCATCATCTTGTAACTGTAACCCTTGCTCTACTAATGAAGGGATTTTTTCAGCTAATTTATGCAACAAGCGTTGGCCTGAAACCTGACCCAATGGCACTAGTTTTACTGCGCATAATACTTGGTTATCTACCCAGCTCCATAAAAAACCAGCCATAGCTGCTTGTTTGGGCACGCCCCATTTTACCGCTGCCAAAGCAAACATTGCTGCTTGCGTAGTCTTAAACTTGCGTCGCCATAAATCAGCCTCTTCTAGCTCCAAATCCACTAGCAGTTTAGCCAATGCTTGACCTGTCTGCCTATCTTCTTCCCTAAGTTCAGAGGTTTCTCGGTATGCCATTAAAATAGCACTCCACTTTTCTATCGTCTCAATATCATTCAACATCCAGGCATCGTAAAATCGGGCGATTATAGGCAAATCAACGTTGATTAAACAATTTTCCAACACACCCGTTATCCATTCGTTCGCTTCTTTTTCATTAGTCACCCAGCCATCTTCTACCGCATGTTCCAATCCTTGTGAATAGCAATACATGCCTATAGGCAAACTAGGACTAACCAGTTGTAATAAACGCATTAAAGCCAGATCACTTGTCATGACTATGATAAGCTCCTGCTTCAGGTTCAAATGGCAGCATTTCATGCGAGACTTGTAATTTTAGTCCAGTCAGCATTTCATCCAGCACATGGTCGGTCAGATAACGCAATTCACTCTCTAAAATTTGTAGAGGTACATGTCGATTTCCTAAATGATAACAAGCACGAGCAAATTGCTGGGAATCATCACAACCCAAAACTGACACAGATTCAGCTGCTGCCTTGATCAATACTTTAAATTCATCTGGCCCTGTTAAAACAGTACCTGAACGAAGTATCTGTCCACGGGATAAAAACAGGGCAACCTCCTTGCCCGAATCCGTTTTAACTGATTGACGACTTTTTTGCCGAGACTCAAAAGCTAAGGTCAATACATCATCAACATTTTCCGCTAATTTTGAAGTCACAATCTTGGTTAATTTCAACATATCAAAACAAAAAATAACGTTGTGCAAAAGGTAGGCAGTCAGCGGGTTCACAAGTGAGCAATATTCCATCTGCACGGACTGTATATAACTGAGGATCAACCTCAATCACGGGTTGATAATCATTATGTAGCATATTGCTTTTACCAATATTTCGAGTATTGGAAACAATGCCAATCATTGAATTCAATTTTAAATGTGCTGGTAAACCATTCTCCGCCGCCGCTTTTGACAAAAACAACATAGATGTCGCATGACAGGCACCTCCAAACGATCCAAACATAGATCGATAATGCACGGGTTGTGGCGTGGGAATAGAAGCATTGGGATCACCCATGGGTGCTGCCGCAATCATGCCACTTTTAAGAATCAGACTGGGTTTAACACCAAAAAATGCCGGATCCCATAAAACCAGATCAGCCAACTTTCCTTTTTCAATAGAGCCTACTTCATGAGAAATGCCATGACTGATAGCTGGATTAATCGTGTATTTGGCAATGTATCGCTTAATACGAAAGTTATCGTTTTGACTGTTATCTTCCGCTAAACTGCCACGCTGCACTTTCATTTTATGGGCAGTTTGCCAAGTTCGAATAATCACTTCTCCAACTCGCCCCATTGCTTGAGAATCTGAGGCTATCATCGAAAAAGCCCCTAAATCATGCAAAATATCTTCCGCCGCAATAGTCTCCCGACGAATCCGTGATTCTGCAAACGCTACATCTTCGGCAATACCCGGATCGAGATGATGACAAACCATTAACATATCCAGATGTTCATCTACCGTATTTACGGTATAAGGCCGGGTAGGATTGGTTGATGAAGGCAACACATTGGCGGCACCACAAGCCTTGATAATATCCGGCGCATGACCACCACCTGCACCCTCGGTATGAAAGGTATGTATGGTTCGGTCTTTAAATGCAGCCAAGGTATCTTCCACAAAACCTGATTCATTCAAGGTATCTGTGTGTATTGCTACCTGAACATCGAATTGTTCGGCTACAGACAAACAACAATCAATAGATGCGGGAGTTGTACCCCAATCCTCATGTAACTTTAAGCCCATTGCACCCGCTCTAACCTGCTCCTCCAAAGCAGCAGGCAAACTGGCATTGCCCTTGCCCATCAAACCGAAATTCATTGGAAATACATCCAGAGACTGCAACATCCGATGTAAATTCCAAGGCCCAGGCGTACAGGTAGTCGCATTGGTACCGGTTGCAGGCCCTGTTCCACCACCCAACATGGTCGTAACACCGGACATTAAAGCTTCTTCAATTTGCTGAGGACAAATAAAATGTATATGTGCATCTATGCCCCCTGCCGTTAAAATCTTACCTTCTCCTGCGATGATTTCAGTCCCTGGGCCAATAATAATATCGACACCTTGCTGAGTATCGGGATTTCCCGCTTTACCAATGCCGAAAATACGTCCATCTTTAACTCCAACATCCGCTTTAATAATACCCCAATGATCGACAATTAATGCATTAGTGATCACTAGATCCATTGCTACATCAGAAGTGCATTGACTTTGCCCCATACCATCTCGTATGACTTTCCCGCCACCGAACTTGACCTCGTCTCCATATACCGTACGATCTTCTTCCACTTCCAGAAATAATTCACTATCAGCCAACCTTACTCGGTCGCCTACCGTCGGCCCAAACATTTCCGCATAGGCCTGTCGACTCATTTTGCTCATGTCTGCTTCTCCAAACTCGCCATCACTAGCTGACGAAATCCGTATATATGACGTTTCCCCGCAAAGGCCACTAATTGAATTTCACGCTCTTGGCCGGGTTCAAAACGTATTGCCGTTCCTGCTGGAATATCAGGTCGAAATCCAAGCGCTTTATCCCGATCAAATTCTAGTGCGGAATTAGTTTCGTAAAAATGATAATGAGATCCTACCTGAATCGGTCGGTCACCCGAATTGGCAACGATAATGTTTATAGTTGAACGTCCTACATTCAGTTCTATATCGCCATCTGCTATTAAAAATTCTCCTGGAATCATCTCCATACTCCTATTCAACCGGGTTATGGATGGTAACCAGTTTGGTACCGTCCGGAAATGTCGCTTCAACTTGCACATCAGGAAGCATTTCACAAATACCTTCCATGACATCCTCTCTGTTAAGTAGGGTACGACCAAATTCCATTAATTCAGCAACTTTTTTACCGTCTCTGGCACCTTCCATTACTGCCGCAGAAATATAAGCCACAGCTTCTGGATAGTTCAATTTAAGACCTCGTGCCTTACGTCTTTCTGCTAATAAGCCTGCGGTAAAAATCAATAACTTGTCTTTTTCTCTTGGAGATAATTGCATATTTTACCTACTTTCAGGTTGACCAAATTCGCGGCCTATAGGCCTCTCGCTGCACTACATCCATCCGTACAGCTGCTCGCACATTTTCAAAAAAAGTTCGTACTGGCCCAGTTTTGTCAGCACTTGCCCGGCAAATTAATAAATCATTTATTAAAGTGACACCTTGATTAGGCGTATCACCGATTAAATCTCTGATAGTGTTCAGATTTGAATCAGATGCACAACTGATCAGTAAAGTTCCGCAGCTTAAATGAGTATTGAGTCCCCAACAGGCAGAAATTGTCTCAGAATCTAAGCGCATTTTTTCCAGAAACAACGGTACTCCCTCTCGATAAACTTGCCAATTGAAGAAGACTTCCCCTTGATTAAAACCTTCTCCAGCAGCAGGCCGCCCCAAAGCTAATATCTCCCATCCTATAAATCGAGAATTTTCAGCAAGATCGACACGTAAATCAGAAATCAGACGGGCACCTTCGTAGACTATGGTTTCTTGGGGCAACCATTCCAGTGATGCATTATCTTTGAGTTTTAAGGATATTTTCTGTGAAGCCTGCTTGCCGGTACTACGATAAAATTTTCCCGCTCCAGGCGTTGTTATTAATGCTTCTGCATTAGCTTCCAGATTAACATTGATTGACAACTGATCACCTGCTACAACACCTCCCGGCGGATGTAATAGATAGACGTGACAGAGTCCAGCTTCTGGATAAAATGGACGCTGGACGGTTAAAGGGCCGTATTGCTCTCTTTTCGCTAATAAGGTTTTTTTTCCATTATGAACAAAATCCAGCTGTAATCTTGCTTTCCATCCTTGTTTATTGTCCATATTATAAATATTGTTAACGTTGAGTAGCATTGCTGGTACATGAAATGCACCCTACAGTTATACAGTTAGATATTGCTTCACCATGTTATCCGTCAACTCCAGCATTTTTCCCTTCGCTACGTTTCGTCCGCGTTCTAATATACAAAATTGATCGGCTACTTTTCTGGCAAAGGGTAATTTTTGTTCTACCAATAGTACAGTTACGCCTAATTCCTTATTAATTTTAGCTATTGCATCATGAATTTCTGCTTTACTCTCAACTACTGGTGGAGCAATGCCTTTTGATCTATTTAGGCGAATAATAACATCGCCAATTTCACTGACAATATTAGGTTGAATGCCTTCTGTCGGTTCATCCAGAATTAATAATCTTGGATTTAACACTAAAGCACGTCCGATAGCAAGTTGCTGTTGCTGTCCACCCGATAAATCACCTCCACGCCGATTCAGCATTTGTTTTAATACTGGGAATATTTCATAAACATGTTCAGGTATTTTTTTAATGCCCATTTTAGCAGCGGCTCTTAATCCGGTTTTTAGATTTTCTTCTACGGTTAATAAAGGGAAAATCTCACGCCCTTGAGGCACATAACCAATTCCCAATTCAGCACGTTTATCGGCTTTAGCCGAGGTAATATCCATACCATCCATTTTAATGCTTCCTGCCCGTACCGGAATCAGCCCCATAATACTTTTCAGCAAGGTAGTTTTACCTACCCCGTTTCTTCCCATCAAACACATACAAGAACCTTCAGGAACATTAAGACTCAATTCCCATAGCGTATGACTTTCACCATAATACTGGTCTACTACTGAAATACGTAACATTATTCCCCCAAATAGACCTGAATAACCCGAGAATCGTTCTGAACTTCGTCCATACTTCCCTCAGTCAAAACCGCCCCTTCATGCAATACGGTGACTTTATTAGCTATAGAACGTACAAATTCCATATCATGTTCTACTACCACCACAGAATGTTTGCCTTTTAAAGAAGTAAGTAATTCTGCGGTACGATCAATTTCCTGATGTGTCATACCTGCCACCGGCTCATCCACCAGCATAACCTTGGGTTCCTGCATTAATAACATGCCAATTTCCAGCCATTGCTTTTGTCCATGAGAAAGAATACCGGCTAACTGACTCCGCAGCTCTGTCATACCGATTGTTTCCATGACCTCATCAATTCGATCCCTTTCCTGTCCATTTAATTTAGCAAATAAGGTTACCCAGGCACCTTTGTCTGCTTTCATTGCCAGCTCTAGGTTTTCAAACACAGTCAACTTTTCAAATACACTAGGCTTTTGAAATTTACGGCAAATTCCTGCCTGAGCAATGGCGGGTTCATCCATTCTTAATAAATCAATAGTTTGTCCAAAAAATACCGAGCCGCTATCTGGTTTTGTTTTTCCGGTAATCACATCCATTAAAGTGGTTTTACCTGCGCCATTGGGTCCAATCAAACAACGTAATTCACCCTCGTCTATATATAAGGATAAATTATTGAGAGCTTTAAATCCATCGAAGCTGACACTGACATCTTCTAAATAAAGTATCTCACCATGGGTAGTATCTAACTGGCCTGGAATAACTGAATGTCCTGCTATTCCTACACTATCATGTAATTTTTTTGACATATTGTTCATTGTTTTATTGTGTTCTTAACATAAATTCTGGTTTCCAATTCATACCCATTCTCTGCCTTACTGATATCAGGTTAAATATAAGTTTTCATGTAGCCTTGATGGAGTGAAACGGAATCAAGGAATTGCCTGGCAATAAACCTTGATTCCACTTCGTTATATCAAAGTTACAAAAACATAACTTAGTAATAACGCACTATGAATGATTATGTTGATTTAATTACTTTATAACGATGCCACAAACCAACTAAACCATCGGGTAAAAATACAGTAACCAAGATAAACACACCACCCAAAGTAAATAACCAGACTTCAGGAAATAACCCTGTCAATACGGTTTTACCATAATTAACCAGTATCGCTCCGATAATGGCACCATAAAGAGATCCTCTTCCCCCCACAGCAACCCAGACCACAATTTCCAAAGAAATCAAGGGTGAAAATTCGCTAGGATTAATGATTCCGACCTGGGGTACATAGAGTGCACCAGCAATTCCGGCTAACATCGCAGAAAAAACAAAGACCCAGAGTTTAAACATTTCCACTCGATAACCTAAAAAGCGGACGCGTGATTCCTGATCACGTATAGCGGAGACTACTCGCCCCAATCGTGTTCTTACTACCCATCTACAAACCAGAAAAGCAATAATCAGAATAAAACCCGAACTCATTAATAATAAGGCTCTAACATCGCTAGACTGTATATTAAATCCCAGAATATCTTTAAAATCAGTCAGACCATTATTTCCACCAAAGCCCATTTCATTACGAAAAAAGGCTAGCATCAAAGCATAAGTTAATGCCTGACTAATAATAGATAAATAGACACCCGTTACTCTTGAACGAAAGGTTAACCAGCCAAATACAAAACCTAAAATAGCCGGTGCAACCAGTACCATCAGCATGGCGAAAGGGAAAGAATCAAAACCATGCCAGTACCACGGTAGTTCTTTCCAATCCAAAAACACCATAAAGTCTGGAAGAAGAGGATCACCATAAACACCCCGATCTCCAATCTGACGCATTAAGTACATGCCCATGGCATAACCGCCCAAAGCAAAAAAAGCTCCCTGCCCTAACACCAAAATACCACAATATCCCCAAACCAGATCCAGAGATAAAGCCAACAAGGCAAAGGTTAAATATTTCCCGATCAGAGTTACCGTATAAGCAGAAAAATACATAGCTGAATCCGCTGGAAAAATCAAATTGCACAGGGGAATAATCAGCGTTACAGCCAGTAATATTAATAAGACAAAGCGGCTTTCTTTGTCGTTTTCTAAAAACTTTAGCAACATCTCATGACTCCGCTGCACGACCTTTTTGCGGAAATAATCCACGCGGACGTTTCTGAATAAATAATATAATAAAGACCAACACCAAAATCTTGGCTAGTACGGCACCTGCATAAGGTTCCAGTACTTTATTGGCAATACCTAAAGAAAACCCTGCCACCAGAGTTCCCCATAAATTACCCACACCGCCAAAAACGACTACCATGAATGAATCAACAATATAAGCTTGACCCAGATTAGGACCAACATTGGTAATTTGACTTAATGCCACACCGGCTACACCTGCAATCCCCGATCCCAAACCAAAGGTCATAGCATCGACCCGGCTGGTGGGAATCCCCATGGCTTTTGCCATATTACGATTTTGGGAGACCGCTCTCACCTCAAGACCTAATCGAGTTCGTTTCAGTATCTGCAACAATACGGCAAACACCAAGATACAAAATACCAATATATATAAACGATTCCAGGTTAAGGACAAGAATTCGTTAATTTGCCAAGAACCACTCATCCATTCTGGCGTAATCACGCTTCTATTTAACGGTGAAAATATGGTGCGTACCGTTTGTTGCAACACCAGACTAACACCAAAGGTTGCCAGCAGGGTTTCTAGGGGACGACCGTATAAAAAACGAATAATACCGCGTTCAATTCCTATACCCACAATACCTGAAACCATGAATGCTGCCGGAATGGCTAATATAATTGAAAGGCCTATGTGATTAGGCATTATCTGTTGCATGACATAGGTCGTATAGGCACCTAGCATCATCATTTCACCATGTGCCATGTTGATTACGCCCATAACACCAAAGGTAATGGCCAGACCAATTGCGGTCAAAGCCAGTACAGCCCCTAAACTTAAACCGAAAAATACGGTTTCGGCTATTTCATAGTTATGTAATCTAAATTCTATTTTAACCAGCGCGGATTTGATTGATTTTCTTAATTCAAGCTCGGGTTCCAGAAAGTTTCCATCACTATCTGCTTCAATCAATGCTTGTAAGCGATTAACCGCTTCGTAGCTAGTTTGTGTTTCCAACGATTGTATTGCTACTAATCTGATGGTTTTATCTGAATTTTTTAAATCTTCGAGTGCAATGGCCAACTGTAATGCTTGTTGCACATTCTGAGTCGATTCTTTTTCCAGCAACTCTCTAAATAATTGTATTACTTCTTGATTGGGCTTTTTAGACATGGCTTTTACAGCTTTCAACCTGACTTCTGACT
This sequence comes from uncultured Methylomarinum sp., assembly GCA_964399475.1. Taxonomy (GTDB): domain Bacteria; phylum Pseudomonadota; class Gammaproteobacteria; order Methylococcales; family Methylomonadaceae; genus QPIN01. Next base: position 3,727 of record CAYNRB010000046.1, on the reverse strand, counting down.
CCGTTGAATTTAACTGCTGTCTTGCTATTAATACCCTAAGGCTAGAACGTAAGCGATTGCTTAATTTTATTTTTTTGACTGTAGAGCTATCACTGATACCCAGACTACTACCCGTTTCAGCATTGAATAACTCAATACCTTCGTCATTGTCTTGTCCGATGACTATCGCTCCATTTGCTCTTTTTTCAAACAACTCGCCTTCTAACAATGCCTCTAAAATAATCATTGTTCTGGGATGATTAATTTTTGAAAAATTAATAATGGCTTTTGCCCGTTTAGATAATGACCGAGTTTTTAATTCAGATAAGGCTATGGAAAAACCTGATCCCTTTATTTCTTCCTGTGCAGCTACTTGCTGAGGCAAACTGATGGAAAATAAGGCTATCACCAGTAATATAACTCGGAATCCTCCTTCCAATATCAAGTTCATGTTTTCTCCATAAACGTCTGGCTGGTTCTATCCATATTGTTTTACACTCTTTTGAAAAACGACGCAGGTGGTGCTTCGCATAATACATTCCCACACTGAGTTTCACTGCCATTAAGTTAAGAGATCCACCCCGTCTTTCCTGCATACTCTTAGCAAGAGTCTATGCATTCTGAGACTGGGTTCTCGATAAGTTAACTCGGGAAGACAAATATTGCTCTTAACTTATTGACACTGACACAGAGCATGGGAACGATTGATAATGGTGGGGTACGTTTTTTCGCTACGCTAAAAAACCTTACCCACCCTACATTTAGCATTACTATGAAATTGGGGCATTATTTAGTAATTCTGTCCAGAACACTTTTTAGTTTCTGTATTGTAGTTACCGCAACTGATAGGTGGAGTCCAGTCTGCAATAATAGGTTTACTTTCTGGTAGAAAATCTGACCAAGCATCACCTTTTATCAAGGTATTGGTTTGCCAGACAGTAAAGAACTGACCATCTTCTTGAATCTCACCAATTAGAACAGGTTTGCTCAAATGGTGATTCGGTAACATTTGTGCCAAACCGCCTGTTAAATTAGGAAATTTAATCCCAATCAATGCTTTTTGAACCGCATCAGAATCAACTGTACCCGCTTTTTCTACGGCCTTAACCCACATATTGAAGCCAATATAATGTGCTTCCATCGGATCATTCGTGACTCGCTTAGTGTCTTTAGTAAATTCATGCCATTGTTTGATAAAAGCAGCATTTTTGGTGCTATCTACACTCATGAAATAATTCCAGGCAGCCATATGTCCCACTAAAGGCTTGGTATCCATACCAGAAAGCTCTTCTTCACCAACTGAAAAAGCGATAACGGGAATATCTTCGGCAGAAACACCCTGGTTGCCTAATTCTTTATAAAAAGGAATATTAGCATCACCATTGATCGTTGAAACTACCGCTGTTTTCTTGCCAGCTGAACCAAATTTCTTAATATCGGCAACGATACTTTGCCAATCAGAATGTCCGAAAGGTGTGTAATTAATCATTATATCCTTTTCAGCCACACCTTTAGATTTCAAATAAGCTTCTAAAATCTTATTAGTTGTCCGTGGATAGACATAATCGGTACCCGCTAAAACCCAACGTTCAACTTTAATATCATTCATTAAGTAATTAATAGCAGGAATTGCCTGTTGATTAGGCGCAGCACCTGTATAAAATACATTTTTAGACGATTCTTCACCTTCGTACTGTACCGGATAAAACAAGATGCCATTCAATTCTTCAATAACTGGCAATACTGATTTACGTGAGACTGAAGTCCAGCAACCAAATATAGCAGCCACTTTGTCTTTGGTTAATAATTCACGCGCTTTTTCTGCAAATAATGGCCAGTTTGAAGCCGGATCAACTACAACTGCCTCCAGTTTCTTCCCTAGCAATCCGCCTTTTTTGTTTTGTTCTGCAATCAGCATTAACATAGTATCTTTCAGTGTAGTTTCACTGATTGCCATAGTGCCTGAAAGCGAATGTAAAATACCCACTTTGATGGTATCTTCAGCGCTGGCAGTATTCATACCTGTAACAAAAACAAGTAATGCAAGCAAGCCAGATAAACCTGTCTTACGTATATAAGTTGTCATTTTTAAACTCCTGAATATTTATATTGTTAAATTTGTAATTGGAAACCCATAGATATGGAATGTACATCATCGCCACTAGCGCTTGAACTGTAGTCCAATCCTTTTGTCAACAAATCACCGTATTGCCAAGTTAGTGAGATACGAGCATTATGACTGTCAATAATATAATTTAGACCCGCTTCGTATACATCACGATCAGCACTATCTTCAGGCTCAACATTCACATAACGTACAAAAGGTTGAGCTTTTCCTATCCATAATTTTTGTGGAAATAAATACATACCACTGACGTCATAAGCATCACCTTCAAACATTGCAAAACCACCACCCGCGTCACGAGAAGCTTGGCTGTAACCAGAAGAAATTCCATAATTCTTGTATTCACCGTTTAAAGTGACCACACCCCCGTTGCCTAGTACTTTCTCCATCAATAGATCAACAGAGGTAGCTCGCAAATCCCCTGCATCACTTGTAGTTCCAGCACCATCTTCCTGATATTGATTTGAAACAGCTAGAGTCAATATATCGCCAGCACTACCATAATAGGTACCTGATGTGTAATAGCCTGGATTTTTCTCAACATCCCAGAAATTAAAGGCTACACGCTGTGCATAAAGAATATTATCATCTGCATTGGCTCCGCCTCTAAGTCCACGGAAAAAACCAACTGCATATTGCAAACGACCTTGAAAAGTTGAACCCCAGAAAGTAGCACCATCATCACGACCAAAAGATCCAGCCGAAGTACCATCAGATTTGATGGTCAGATTAAAGTCAGACGACTCAAAAGGCGTACCCGCACTAAAAATGTTATATACCGCACTGTAAAATGGCCCATTCATTTCACGTCGCTCAGCAGGAACTAGCATACGACCCACCCAGAGGTTAAACAGAGGGTTTATTTCGAATTTAGCAATAGCATCTAATACTCTGACTTCTCCGCCATTACCACAGGTCTGACAATCTGTGTTAAATTCCAGTTTGATATATTCATGCAACTGAGCATTCAAGTACAAACGTATATTGTCTAAATTAAAATCATTGGTCCATTTTGTATCTTTAGCGCCCTCTTCGGTCGCTCTAAAACTGGTACGTAAACCCGCACCTATACTGATCCATTTTGTTTCATCAATCTTAAAGGTTGCACCTGCATTGGATAGTGTCGAATACGCAGTCAATGACACAGATAAAGCGGCGACAGATAAAGCTTTAAAACATCGAGAAACCACGATATTCTTTTTAGCTACAGTCATAAAAAACTCCTGATTAGTTATTAACAATTGAAAGGGATTAACCAGAAACTGCCGCTTAATCCTGTTTCAGGCCATTGTTGCTGGCTTACTACAATTGTTATCGTTTATGCTACTAACCACAATCCGTCAAATGACTAATCAGTTAAATGACGTATACTGATCCATTCGCTTTTAGATTATATTGATATATACTTTGCGCGTTCGTGGCTGAGGGTTTCTACAGGATGATTTTTACCTGCATGGACGCAGGTAATGGACGTAAAAGGAAGTGTTGAAAAAACTGTTAGTTAGGCTACTAATCATCTGTTTTAGCCGCTTGCGATTGACAAATTGATCTTGCAAAAATCTGTAGTCTTGAACCTAGATAAATCAGTTGGATCACGGTTTCTAGCACAAACTATTGATTCCA
>CAYNRB010000045.1:0-18133 GCA_964399475.1 uncultured Methylomarinum sp. | reverse complement strand
GCGGTGATTTTCAAGCTAGTTGTCGCCACAAGTTGTAAATTTATTGCAGTTTTTTTCCTCAATTTCAATTTTTTGATTTTCTGGATTTAAATAGACTGCTTCTACTTTATCCCCGTTCCTTATTTCACCACTCCAGCGATTAGGATTCTTTGACTTTGCTTGCTGATAAACCGCTTTACGAAGCTTCAATATTTCTTCATCTCTACCTTCATGGCGTTGGGTGCGCCCGTGTCCTTTGCAGCCATTGTGCTGGCCACGAGATGGAGGTGTATCGGTATAATTGTCTTTTTTTGAGGAATCCTTCTTTGAGCTGCCTTTTTCTGTTTGATTTGCTTGTACTGACTTTGCCAATAGTTTGCATCCCATTTCAACTGCACATGTTCTGCTTGTGTCAGGGTAATGAAAATTTCAGAAAAGGCAAGCTGTGTGGGTTCTGCTTTAGTAATGTGTTGGGAACAGGCTGTTGAATGTTCGGTGGCGTTTTCCATGAACACCTTTAATACAGGATAATGAGGGTTGTGTACCGTACTATTTTTATTTGTTGTTGGATAGATGGGTTGGTCGAATGTTTACAGTATAATTATTATAAGTCAATGTTTGTTAATACCTTAGGAACGAGGATTTAATAATATGCGAAAGTTTGACGCAGGATTTTTGTTCGTCTTCAAGGCGTAGCAACAGGCGCATAGCAAGCTACGCAACTGTTGCTACAACGCAGAAGACGGACAAAAAGACAAGTCAAAATTCGCATATTATTGAATCCTCGTTCCTTAATGGTTAAGTAAGCAGTATTAGAATCTGAGAACAATTAGGGTTTTCTAAGTTAAAAAAACGCTACTCTTTTTTAAAAAATTTAATAATAAACTGATCTATAAAAGTATGCATCAATAATGCTGACAATATTAATCCAGTACCTAAAGCGATTTTTGCTGTAAACGGTTCGTGATTTAGTGAGTGACCGATGTAGAGAGCAAGAATAGGGGAGATCATCGGGATCATGCCGACACTAGTTGCTGATAAATGAATAAGAACGTAATAATAAAATACAAAACCAATAGTAGTTGCAATAACACCCAGATATACAATAGAGGCTATATTGACCACCGATAGGTGTTGTGGCCACTGTCCATCAAAGACCACCCAAGTTATTAGGTAAGCGGGAAGGGAAATCAGTAATCCACCTGTTACCTGGCTTGCAGCTGATAGTTTTGCATGGATACGTTTAACCCACACAGCACTGGCAGTTTGTAGGGAGACTGCTGTTAATACACTCAGCATTCCATAAACAGCTTCAATATTCATTTGTATAGCAGAACTGAACATGACTCCTAAACCAGATAGTCCTAAGAAATAAGAGATTAGTTTAGCAAAAGTCAGGCTGCGTTCTTTTAACCAGAATGCGGCAAATAATGCACTTAAAAAAGGAGATAAGCCAAAAATAATAGAAATCCATCCAGATGGAATGAATTGAGCGCCCCAATAAACAGCAAGCATTGCGCCATATATTTGTATGGCAATAATTAAATAGGTTTGTTTGGCTTTGCGATGAGAAGGTAAAGGCTTTCGTCGTATTAATAACAAAAGTAACATGCAAAAAGCACCAATACTCATCCTTGAAGCCGCACCGAAAATAAATCCTGGGCCATCACCACTCCATTTAATTGCCAGTGGGGTGGTTGCCCATAAAATGATAATACTTAGATATGCTAGGGCAACAGGCCATTTAGATTGGCGTTGCACGGTTAATAAATTTCAGAGAGTAAAGAGTCAATCATGTTTTGTGCTTGTTGAAGATAGCTGCTGCCAAATAAATTAAGATGATTCAGTATGTGATATAGATTGTAAAGGGTTTTACGAATGTGGTAATCAGAATCTAAAGGATAAGATTCATTATATGCTGCATAAAAATCGGAGCCAAAACCAGCAAATAATTCAGTCATGGCAAGATCCGTTTCCCGATCTCCATAATAACAGGCAGGGTCATAGATGATAGGTTCGCCAACATTGGTAGCACCTGCATTACCAGACCATAAATCACCATGAAGTAGTGAAGGGTGTGGGGAATAATTGCTGAAAAAAAAGTTCAGAGATTCAGATAGTTTTTCACCTGATCTTATTAGTTTTCCGCTATAACCATTTTTTTCTGCCAAACTGAGTTGAAACCCCAGGCGCTTATCACGCCAAAATAAAATCCAATCTTCTGTAGCGCTATTAAGTTGTTCTGTTGAGCCGATGGTGTTGTTTTGATGCCAGCCAAAGTAACTTTGTGATTTTTTGTGTAGCGCTGCTAATTGATGGCCTAGTTGGATCATAGTACTGCTATTCCCAGAAACTAAAGTGATTTTTTCTAATACCAGAAAAGCGCAATTATCTGACAAGCCTGTAACAATGGGTTTAGGAACTTTGACCGTTGCTGATTGCCTGAGTTCTTCAAGACCGACATATTCAGCCTCAAACATTGTCTGTAACTCAAGCTGATTTAACTTTACAAAGTAACTGGTTTGTTTCCCCTGTAAAATGTACGCAGAGTTAATACACCCTCCTGATACGGGTTGTGTTTTGATGATTGAAAATGACTGGTTAATTGTTAAGCTAATTTGCTGAGCTATTTGCTTCCAGTCTTGTTTATTTATCATTGCTTTTTGAAAATTCAAAATAAAAGCTTTGAATCTATCATCAAACAGGAGACAATGCGAAAATTTTTAAGGAATAGAAATGGGGTGTAAATGGTGGAATGTGGATGCGCTAGCGAAAGAGGCCGTAGGGAGAAAATCCAGAAGCAATAACTGAAAGGAAGAAACCTTACGAATAGATAGGTACGCAACCGATTCTACAACACAGAAGATTTAATAAGGTAACTTGCAATAAATAAACCACCCATCTTGTTTGTTTTTTTCCCATCTTTTAATGAATAGAAATGGTTACGTAGCCTGCTATGTGCCCTTTTCTATTCATTAAAAGACAAACGAAAATCCTGCCCAATAGGGGTAGTTGATTGTCTCAAATCGCTAGTTTATAACTATGCACTTTCAGTGTAAGGCTTTAGCTGCTACTCATGTTTTTTTGTGATCTAGGAGTGATTTGAGAAAATATTATCATTTAATCGTATCCACTATAAACCCCAGGGCAACCGATCCTAATATTGAATTAACGGGTCGCCAGCCTGGATGTAGCGCAGCGAAATCCGAGAAGGAATGTGCGACTGACCCCGGATTCCGCTACGCTCCCATCCAGGCTACATTGATGGCATGTCTGAGTGGCTATCGGTCTTCCAGCCCATAGTGGTTGAGTTATTGCGAGTTATCTAAGATGTGGTAATTATTATGCTTTAGTTCAATTTAATCTCAACTTATTCAATCTTTGTTTTAGAGGAATATTATTTCAATGGCTTTAGGCTGATTGAATGCGATTTCTGCCTTTTTCTTTAGCCTGGTACATTGCACTGTCAGCTCTTTTAATGATTGAATCTGAAGTATCATTTCCTTTAAGAGTGCTGACCCCCAAACTGGCAGTGAGCTTTAAAATTTCCATTCCGTAGGCAATGGTATGGTTTTCTATAGTATGTCGAATTCTTTCTGCTATAGCTTCTGCACCTTCAATATTGGTGTCACTCAATAGAATGACAAATTCTTCGCCTCCGTATCGAAAAACAATATCACTACCTCTAACGGCATCTTTTATACAACTGGCAGCAGAAGCTAAGGCAATATCGCCACATTCGTGACCATAAGAGTCATTAATGGTTTTGAAGTGATCAATATCAAAAAAGATAATAGATAAATGCGTGGAATTTCTTCTAGCTAATTTGACTTCTCTTTGAATCGTATCATTAAAAGCCGTTCTGTTATTGGTTTTAGTTAAAGAGTCAGTGTAAGCCATTTTTAAAGCACGATTATAGAGCGTAGCATTTCGTAATGGATAGATTAAAGAACAGAGTAATGTTTCTAATAGTTTGATTTCTTCATCGTCAAATTTTTGCAGGCGCATAATTTTTATACTACCTAATTGCATTTCTTCAACCTTAAGGGCATAGGTACAAGAATGCTTGGTAACAATACCTTTTTTTAATTCCAGTTCAAAGTCACCATTTTCATAGACGAAACCATTGTGAGGAATAATGTTTTGAATTTTATTGCTAAAAATATTGATTAACTCATCAAATTCAAGCGTTGTCTGCAATGCACTACTAATATCATAATTGTGCAAATTGACTGCTTTTGAAGATTCAAAAGTATTGTTACTTACGATTGCTAGATTAGCTGATTTTTTTTTCATGATTAATCCTCATGATATTTTTTGAATTTACTTTTTCAAAGCCTTTATTATGCCAAATATTTATAAGTAAATTAAAATCAGTAGGTTGTGTCTTTTTTTTTTGACGTTGTCAAATATTTGTTGTTGTTATCGGCAAACTATTGCCTGTTTTGAGAAAATAGGGAAAGAAGATTTTAGTTAGCTATACTTTACATGAATACAGAGAGTTTATTACCTGATAATGATGGGTTTGTAAAAGGTAAAATAAGAAAAAATTGTTATTTTATTTTCTAGCATTAAAATGATTTCCGCTTTTAATTTTTAAAACATTATGCAAGACATTCTATGGATTATTATTGCTTCAGCTTTTGTATTAATGATGCAAGCTGGATTTACTTGCCTGGAAACAGGATTAGTCAGAAGTAAAAATAGTATTAATGTTGCTATAAAAAACTTGATGGATCTGTGTTTGTGCAGTGCCATTTTCTGGGCGGTGGGTTATGCCATTATGTTTGGTTCGTCCGTTAATGGTTGGTATGGAAACAGTGGTTTTTTCTTTGATGGGAGTCAAGAACCTAAAGTTCTGGCTTTTTTTGTTTTCCAGATGATGTTTTGTGGTACGGCTATTACCATAATTTCAGGAGCGGTGGCGGAACGGGTGACTTTCCGTGGTTATATGATGATTTCAGGGATTACTTCTCTATTCATCTATCCAGTTATTGGACATTGGGTGTGGGCAGGGGTTTTAACGGATGAGCCTGCTGGCTGGTTGAACAAAGCTGGTTTTATTGATTTTGCAGGTTCAACTGTTGTTCATTCCGTTGGCGGCTGGGTTGCTCTGGCATCGATTATAATTATCGGTTCCAGAACGGGACGATTTAATCAGGATGGTCGAAAAATTCAGGCCAGCAATCTTACTTTTTCAGTTTTAGGGGTCATTTTATTATGGTTTGGCTGGTTTGGTTTTAACGCGGGTAGTACTTTAGCATTAAGCAATAAAATCCCCTTGATAATTTTAAATACCTGTCTTGCTGCCGCATTTGGTGGTTTAAGTGCTATTGTCACTCAATGTCGGTTTAAATATACCGTTGATGTGGTTTCAGGCATAAACGGTGTATTGGGTGGTATGGTAGCTATTACTGCTGGATGTCACCTAATGTCTCCGCAATCTACAGTTATTATTGCGATTATTGCTGGCGTTATTGTAATTGCTGGTGCTCATCTGTTAGAGAAATTTCAGTTAGATGATGCTATTGGTGTTATTCCGGTTCATCTGTTGTGTGGTATATGGGGGACATTGGCGCTAGTGTTTTTTTCTGACAGTCAGACTTGGAATACAGGCTTGAATAGTATTGAACAATTTAAAATTCAATTGTTAGGTATTTCGGTGATTGGAGCTTATGCTTTTGGTTTTAGTTATCTGAGTTTAAAACTAGTCAATTATTACTTCCCTTTACGTGTTTCTTTGGAGGCGGAAAAACTGGGTTTAAATGTTTCCGAACATAATGCCACTACTGAGACCTTGTCCCTGTTTAACGAAATTGAAAGTCACAGTCGAGAGGGCGATTTTTCTAACCCCGTTTATGTGGAACCTTTTACCGAAGTGGGACAAATTGCTGAAAAATATAATCAGGTATTAACTCGGGTTAATTCTGAAATCGCTGAAAGAGAACAGGCAATTGATTCTTTTAAATCGAGTGAGTCTAGACGCGATGCAATTTTGTCGTCTGCTTTAGACTGTATTATTTGTATTGATGTTGAAGGGGTTATCCAGGAATTTAATCCAGCAGCTGAAAAATGTTTTGGCTACAACAAACAACGTGTAATCAAGAAAAATTTTATAGACTATTTTGTACTGCCAGATCAACAGGAAAGTTTTAAAAAGAATTTAGTTAATGGTTTTTCTATAGAAAGCAAATTGTCATTAAATCGGCATAATAAAATTATTTTATTAAGAATGCATGGCGCTGAATTTAATGCAGAATTAACTATTACAAAAGTTGCATTAAAGAATGAAGCGATAAAAGAGTTTAATCTTCATATCAGGGATATTACTCAGCAAATCAAAATTCAGAAAAAAATGACCCAGTTAGCCTATCACGATTCGCTTACTGGTTTGTATAACCGAAGTTATTTTATAAAAAAGTTACAAGAGGAAATTGATTTTTCCAGACGTTTTAATAAAACAGTAAGTTTGATGTTTTTAGACTTGGATCAATTTAAAAGTATTAATGATAATTTAGGTCATAAAGTTGGCGACCTCGTTTTACAAGAGGTGGCTCGACGTTTAAGTGCAATAATCAGGGAAAGTGACGTTAATTGTAGGTGGGGTGGGGATGAGTTTATTCTATTGTTTATGGGCTTATCGAATCAGCTTGCTACAAGTGATAAAGCTAATGAGATTTTAAAGGTTATGCGAGAACCTTACCTGCACCAAGGAAAAGAGTTGGCTATTCGTACCAGTATAGGTATTGCAGTTAGTGGTTGTGAGCAGATGGAACAAGAGCAATTAGTTCAGCAAGCTGATATGGCATTATATGCAGCAAAAAATAAAGGTAGAAATACATTTTGTTTTTTTGTTCCAGAAATGGAAGATCAAGTAAATAAGCGGTTTCATTATGAGGCTGAATTACGTATTGCATTGGAGCAAGATCAGTTTTTTATGGTTTATCAACCCAAAGTAGATTGTCAAAATAATACCATCAAGAGCATGGAAGCATTAATTCGCTGGAATCACCCTAAAGAGGGTTTTATTTCCCCCGCTATTTTTATTCCTATTTTGGAAGAATCTAGTTTGATGGAGGAAGTAACTCAATGGGTGTTGGAGTCGGTATGTAGACAAATAGCGCAATGGCAACAAGTGCAACTCTGCGATTTTTATATTGCGGTCAATATTTCAGGGCGAGATTTTAGGGTTAAGGATTTTGATCAACAAATTTCCAGTTTACTAGAAAAATATAAGATTCAGGGGCGTTATCTGGAACTGGAAATCACAGAAACAGTCCTGGCAGATAATACAGAGCAATGTTTAAGTGCCATGCATAAAATTAAAAAACTAGGTATACGTTTTGCAATTGATGATTTTGGAACAGGGTATTCCTCCATGAGTTATCTGAAAAAATTTCCAATTGATACCTTAAAAATAGATAAAGCCTTTATCGATTATTGTGACAGTATAAATGAAGATGCTGCAATTTGTACTGCGATTATTTCACTGGGTAAAAGTCTAGGTTTGCAATTAGTTGCCGAAGGGGTGGAAACACAGTCGCAATTACAATTTTTAAAAGAACAGAATTGTGATTTGTACCAGGGCTATTTATTTAGTCATCCGCTTCCAATTGAAGAGATTCAGTCATTGTTGAGTAGGCTTTCTGGTGATTCTTGAGTGCAAAGACACTCTCCGAAAGTTTTGCGTGGATTAGAGTTATGCACTGAAGAAAAAGGGTAGGTTGAGTTAGATTATTTAGCGTAGCTAAAAAACGTAACCCAACATTACTTTGATAGATAAGCTAGCCTAGTGACTAAATTATTGCTGTGAAAACCAGAGACATAAAAAGAATTTTTGAGCAATAGAATATATTAAATTTTCATTCTTTAAGTGTAAATTGTGAATAGATCTCATCTGCCGAAACAGGTTTACTAAAGTAAAAGCCTTGTGCATAGCTACAATCATGTGTCTGAAGAAAATCAAGTTGTTCCTTTGTTTCAACACCTTCAGCAATGACAGACATGTTTAGACTTTGCGCCATAGCAATAATTGCTTTAACTAGTGCATCATCACCTGAGCCCAAATTCAGGTCATTGATGAAAGAGCGGTCTATCTTTAAAATATCAATGGGGAAACGACGTAGATAACTCAGAGATGAATAGCCTGTACCAAAATCATCGACTGAGAGCAAAATCCCAAGTTCTTTAAGCTCAAAAAGCGTGTCTAAAATTAATTTGGAATCTTCAAGCATTAAGCTTTCAGTGATTTCTAAATGAATTGAATTTCTGGGTAATTTATACTCTGAAATTAGCGTTTTCAATAATTTAACGCTATCATATTTTTTGCCAAATTGAAGTGTGGACATGTTAATGGCTACCTGTATGTTGGTTAAGCCTTGTTGAAGCCATTGTCCCATTTGTTTGCAAGCTGTTTTTACTATCCATTCTCCTAGTTCAAAAATTAAATCGCTTTCTTCGGCAATGGAAATTATTTTCTCTGGAGAAATTTGGTTATATTTTGGATGTTCCCAGCGTAAAAGTGCTTCAACGCCAATAATATTATTGGTTTTCAGGTTGATAATGGGCTGGTATTTTAAAAATAGCTGATTATTTTTTAACGCCTCGTATAAATCCTTTTCAAGTTCCATTCGATGATTAAGCAATACTCTCATGTCCGGTGTAAAAAACTTATAGGCATTTTTTCCTTTGTTCTTCACTTCATACATAGCCATATCAGCATTTTTTAACATGGCATTTAAATCTTCGCTATCATCAGGGTAGGCAGTAATACCGATGCTAGAGCCAATATGAATGGTATGCTCATGGATCTGGAAGGGGCTAGAGAGTGCGGAAATAATTTTTTCTGCAACAATTGAAGCATCTTCTTTTTTCTTTAACTCAGTTAGAGTAACGGTAAATTCGTCTCCACCTAGTCGTGCAACGGTATCTACTCCTCGTAAGCTATCTGAAAGACGCCGTCCCACTTGTTCCAGTAATAAATCACCTATATGGTGTCCTAGTGTGTCATTAACCGTTTTGAAACGATCCAGGTCAATAAGAAGCAAGGAGAATGATGTGTTATTACGCTTAGCTAACTTGTAGGAATAGGCCAGACGTTCATTGAATAAATTTCGGTTAGGTAATTGGGTGAGTTGGTCGTAATTCGCCAGATAATGTAGCTTTTCATAGGCTTTCTGTTTTTCTGCTATTTCTCGGGTAAGTTCAATTGTGCGTTGAGCAACTAGCTGTTCTAGTTCTGTTGCATGTTGTATTAACTGCCTATTGGCTTTTGCCAGTGCGCAATGTGTGGCTACCCTAGCCTCAACAACGGGCGGGCTTATGGGTTTAGTGATGTAATCAATAGCACCTAGCTGGAAACCATATATCTCATCTTCAGTTTCATTTTTAACGGTTAGAAATATAATGGGTATCAGACAATAAGGCTCAGTTTCCTTGATTTTTTTACAGACTTCATAGCCATCCATGTCTGGCATGACAATATCAAGAAGAATCAGGTCAATATGATGCTTGGTCAGAGTATCTATGGCTTCAGAGGCGTTCTTTGCAATAATAGTATGATATTTATTGGCTAGAATATGTTCTAATAAATTACAGAAAAAACGTTCGTCATCGACTATCAGAATAGTGTCTTTGTCCATGAGGGTATAGTGCGAGAGTTAGATTAATTTTTGCCAATATACACCTTTTACTTGCTCAAGGGCAAGAGTTTAGATGTAAGGGTTGGCTTTAATGATTGGAGAAGAGTAAATATTGGAAAGTCGCTTGGGTCATTTGAAATTTTTGCGTAAAAAAACCCCTGCCGATAAATCGACAGGGGTTTTTAGTAAAGCTTAATCTAGTATAAGAATTACTTTAGTTATTAGGTAATGCGAATACAGTAAATGTACCGCCTAATTTAGTGAAAGCACTTAAGCTTCTGTATGCGCCTACAGCACCTAAACCTCCAGTATCAGATGCAGAAGTACCATCATCAAGACCGGCTGCGATACCAATACCAGCCCAGCCACCAATACCTGAAAGTACGCCAACGTATTGTTTGCCTTTATAAGACCAAGTGTTGACGTTTCCGATGATGCCTGAAGGTGTTTTGAATTTATATAATTCTTTACCTGTTTTAGCATCGACAGCTTTCAAGTAGCCTTCTAATGTACCGTAGAAAACCACACCGCCAGCCGTTGCAAGAGAGCCGGACCAGACAGAGAATGTTTCTTTGTTAGACCAGATGATTTTACCTGTTGTAGCATCCCATGCAGTAAACTGACCCAGATTAGTTGTTCCATCTGGTTTGCCAGTCATTACATCAGCGCCAGCAGGCCTCATTGTTAAAGTTGCACCTACATAAGGTTGACCCGCGGTATATGAAACTTCAAAAGGTTCATAGTCCATGCATAAGTGGTTGCCTGAAATGTAGAAATAACCGGTTTGTGGAGAGTAAGAAACAGGTTGTTGGTTTTTAGAGCCTAATGCAGCAGGACAAACACCAACTGTGTTCTCATCTTCACCATTTTGTTCCGTACTGTATTTAGAAACAACTTGGGGACGACCAGTATACATATCAACATGAGTTGCCCAGTTTACTGATTTATCAAATTTTTCAGCAACTAATAGTTCGCCTGTTACTCGATCTAAGGTATAGCCAAAACCATTACGATCAAAATGCACCAATGTTTTACGCATTTTCCCCTTGATTTTTTGATCTACTAAAGGCACTTCATTGATGCCATCAAAATCCCACTCATCATGTGGAGTCATCTGGTAAACCCATTTAACTTCACCTGTGTCAGCATCTCTAGCCCATAAAGACATAGACCATTTGTTGTCACCAGGACGTTGAACAGGATTCCATGTAGATGGGTTGCCGGATCCGTAATAAATTAAATTTAAAGTGGAATCATAGCTGAACCAGCCCCAGGTTGTTCCACCACCAATTTTCCACTGATCGCCTTCCCAAGTTTTTAAGCTGGAATTTTTGCCTACTTTAGTGACTTTACCATTTTCCCAAGTAGTGGTCTTGTTAGGGTCGATTAACATATCGCTGTCTGGCCCCATACTGTAACCTTTCCATGCTAACTGACCAGAATTAATGTCATAAGCTGCAAGGAAACCACGAACACCAAATTCACCACCAGATATACCGGTGATAACTTTGTCTTTAACGACTATAGGTGCTTGAGTGTTAGTCATGCCTAATTTTGGATCACCATTTTGTACACTCCAGATTCGTTTACCTGTTTTAGCATCTAATGCGGTTAGTACAGTATCAGCTTGTTGTAAGAAAATCTTTCCATCACCATAGGCAAGACCACGGTTTACTGTATCACAACACATAACCGGGATAGTGACATCCGCGTCCTGTGTAGGCGTGTATTCCCAGATTACAGATTGTGTTGCCTGATCCAATGCATAGACAGTATTGGGAAAGGGTGTATGTATATAGATAACGTCATTTATAACTAAGGGTCCACCTTCGTGTCCACGTAGTACACCGGTAGAAAAAGACCAAGCAGGCTGCAAGGTTTTTACGTTATTTGTGTTGATCTGATTCAGCTTGCTGTAACGAGTTCCTGCGTAATTACCACCCCAAGTGGCCCAGTTAGCAGGGTTTTGGGTGAGACTTTCAACACCACTGTTAGCAGTAGTTATTGTTGGTGCAGAAAGCAGGGCAGCGACAGCTGAAACAAGCAGCAGGCTCTTTAAGGGCTTCTTCATATGTTTCCTCCAAGTTACTCCGTTTAGCTTAACAGAGTACGGTTGTGTAATTTAAGACTAATATTAGTTAAGGATGGCTTTCTTTTTTGTTCTTTTTATGGTTAAGAAGAATTTAACTGAAATAGCCACACCAGCTATGTAAACTGAATGATTTTTGATTAAATGTCAACAGCAAAAGCGGTTTGTGTTATAAATTACTTAACTGTTTAGTTTTAATATGCTTTGAAAATAAAATATAAATATTTGATATTAAAATATTCTTTGCTTTTATGTTAGGGTTTTTAATGAAAAGAAAAATATTGATGTTTAATTATGATCCAGTAAAAAAATAATACTTTTAAAAGGGGATTTTTGCCATGCCACTTTCCGAGATACTCCTGATCACATTTGTTTTGCTTTTTTTAGCGATGATTGTCGACAGTCTATGCCGACATGTTCCTCTTCCTTATACTGTTTTATTAGTTATATTAGGGATTGCTATTAATTTTTCTACACCACTCTTACCACCAGATTTTGCAATTAGCAATTTTCATTTGACGAATGACTTGGTGTTGTTTGTGTTTCTACCCGCTTTAATTTTTGAGTCCGCTCTGTGTCTGGATGCAAGAACTTTGCTTAAAAATATAGTTCCAGTCATGGTATTAGCTATACCGGGTATCACAGTGTCCATGATTCTGGTGGGATTGAGCGTGTCCTATTCGCTGGATGTCAATTTGATCGTTGCATTATTGTTCGGTGCTTTAATTTCAGCCACGGATCCTGTAGCGGTTGTCGCTTTATTTAAAGAATTAGGTGTTCCAAAAAGACTGATGATTCTGGTTGAGGGCGAATCACTATTCAATGATGCGACCGCCATCGTTTTATTTAATATTCTTCTGGGCTTTGTTTTAACAAACTCCTTTTCAACGGATGATATTTTACCCATTATTCCTGAGTTTTTAAGAGTCTTTTTAGGAGGAATTCTGGTGGGTCTGGTTATTGGTTTGATAATGAGTGAATTTATGGTTCGTTTTTATCATGGAGATAACAGTGTTCCTATTACTCTTTCATTGTGTATAGCCTATTTCAGTTTTATTGTTGCTGAGCATAGTTTGCATGTATCAGGGGTTATGGCGGTGTTAACCGCAGCTATTTGCCTTAATATTGCTGGTTTGATGCGGCTTTCCCATGAAACTTCGCATGCTGTACATAATACCTGGGAAGTTTTTGTGTTAATTTGTAATTCCCTGCTTTTTATGATGATTGGCTTGTCAGCAGATGTCAATAATTTGCTTGAAATGTGGCAATCTATATTATTTGTTGTTGTTGCGGTTACCCTTTCAAGGGCTATTGTGGTGTATTTTTTTGTTCCGCTAACTACTCGTTGCTTTAAATTGCCAGCTGTCAGCTTTGGAGAACGCCACATTATGTGGTGGGGTGGTTTAAAAGGAGGCTTGGCAATTGCTATCGTTTTATCTATTCCTGATACTTTGGCCGATAAACAATTACTGATTGATTTAACGGTAGGTGTCGTATTATTCAGTTTGCTGGTTAATGCAACTACAGTAGGGCATTTAATTCATTGGTTAAAAATTGATCGTTTAACTACGAATGAATGGGCGGAATTTCAGCAAAACATGAGCAAAATCAAGCATTCCGTAGATGATATATTACATGACTTTTCTGAAATGCAATTGTTGAATACTACCTTACAGCATTCCGTGGAAGGCGCGTTTGAGCGAGATATCAAAGATGCTAGTCCATATTTGACAGTTGATCAGCGTATAGATCAAATACAGAATAGTGTTTTGCAGGCAGAAATGAACAAGCTGGACTATTTGCACGAAATTGGGGTGATTAATTATTATACTTATTTGTCTTTTAAAGATGTCTTGAAAAGAGATGGAGGAAACTTACAATCCATCAACAACAATAAGGATAAGGAAGGAGAAGTCCTGCCCCATAATACAGATGAATATAAAAACAATATTCTTGTACGATTCGAGTTGTTTATTTTTCGATTTTTAGGTGAACATAACTGGGCACAAGGTTTTTTAGTAGATTATCAGGAAAACCGTTTTTCAAATAGAATCCAGCATGATATTGCTGGCATTTTAATGACTAACGAAGCCTTAAAAGTCATTAATGAAAATAAAAGTTTGTTAGAGTATGACAGGTTAAAAGGCATTAAGGATAAATATCAGAGTCGTTTGGAGCGTAGGAAATTAAGGCTGGACGAATTTAAAGAAATGTATCCTGAATTTTATGATCAGTTTGAATATTTTCTGTTTCAACGCGTGGCATTATTGTATTCACTTAAATTGGTGCATAAAGATTATGAAGCTAATAAAATAACCGCGAAAGTCTTCAATAAATTAGAAAGTTGTTTAAATATTGCACTCAAGGAACTGCCAAAAATGAAGGGGGTTTTGCAATTAAATAGACGAGATGGTTGGGTTAACAAGGTTCCATTGTTTTCAGGGTTACCAGCTGAACATCTAAAGCAGCTTTCAGAAAAAGCCAGGTATGTTAATTTATTAACCGGTGATACTCTTTTTAGAGAAGATGAAAAAGGTTCTACTCTTTACATTATTGTTAGTGGGAAGCTGAGAATTTACAAGAAGAATGAAAAAGGCGTGAATGAGCATGTGGCTGATTTATATGAAGGAGATTTTGTAGGCGAACATGCTTTGCTGAAAGAAGATAGGCGTTCGGCAACGGTTAGGGCAAACACTTATGTTACTTTATTGCGCTTGACAGCTAAAGACGTTGTTGAGCTATCGTCTATATTGCCTGAATTACAATCCAGATTAGAGGCGGCTGAATCGCATAGAGTTTAATTGAGTAGTAATGGGAATTGCATCTAGTGCTTCTTTATTAATAATTAAGATATTTAAAACAATAACCTAGAGTCAGAAGGTTGGGTTGGCTTATCAAGTAAAGCGCGATAACGCAACCCAACACCTCCCCATTTATCAATGCGTTGTTGGGTTACGTTTTTTCGCTACGCTAAAAAATCTAACCCAACCTACATTTTTTAAGATGTTGTTATTAAGATATTATTTCTTAAGTAAATAGTGTTAGGGTTGCGTCTTGTTAAGTAGCTGCTGTTATACAAACGAACAAGGGCTAAAGTGCGTGGTTTATTAGTCTGAGCTATTGAATTCACTTTTAAATGTTTTCAATTTGATAACCGTTGGAATCCCAGCGTAAAATTTGAGCGGAATCTTTTTTCCATTCTGCTAGAACAAAACGTTGGGCAGGTTTTCCATTGATTTCAAAATCATGAATGGCCGGGCGATGTGTATGACCGTGAATGAGTCGATAACAATGCTTTTCTTGCATGATATCAAGCACAGTTTGTTGATTCACATCCATGATTTCCTGGGTTTTGTTGCGCTTATGAAAATGACTGCGAAAACGATACCAGCGTGCAACTAGTAAGCGAACAATTAAGGGTTTAGATAATACGTTTTGTTTCCATTGGTCGGCATGTGATTTTTTTCGAAATGCCTGATAGGGCAGGTCATCAGAGCATAATAAGTCGCCATGAGTTAACAACGTATTGATGCCGTTTAATTCGATGACCTCATAATCATCCAGTAAGGTAATGCCTGTTTCTTTACAAAATTGCTGGTCAATTAGAAAGTCTCTGTTTCCTTGTTGAAAAAATACCTGGCTACCTGCATCAGTCAGTTGTTTGAGGTGGGCTTTAATTTTTTTAATAGGATAGGTATTGTCATCATCGCCTACCCAGACATCAAATAAATCGCCAAGGATATAAATTATATTGTCTTTTCCAGTCTGATTTTTAAGAAATAACAGAAAGCGCTGGGTAATATCCGGTTTTTCCAAAGCAATATGCAGATCTGATATAAAGATGATTTGTGGTTTCAATTCTTTGTAGGGATAGGGTTTAAAGGGGGAGCAGCTAGTTATTAAATTTGGTGGGTTGTCATCGGATGTGCTGATGAGCGAAGCGCATCTATTCTAAGGATACACTTCAATTTAATCAGTCAGTGCTTACTTAATGGATAAATAATTAACAAACCATGCTTAGGCTGTAGGTTGGGTTAGCTTATCAAGCGAAGCGCGATAACGTAACCCAACATTTATAAGGTGCTGCTTGTTAAATTATTATTTAATTAAGCAGTATTTAGTCAGCACAAATATCGATACTCTCGTATTGTTGATTTATTCTACAATTTCAGCCTTATTAATCACGATATCAACTTTGGGTACATCTTGGTGTCCACCTTGGTTTCCAGTTGAAACTTCTGCCATGGCATCTAGGGTATCCATTCCATCAATTACTTCTGCAAATACAGCGTAACCCCAGCCATTAGGTGTTGGGCTGGTATGGTCAAGAAATGAATTATCTTTATAATTGATGAAAAATTGTGCCGTTGCAGAATCTGGATCAGCGGTGCGAGCCATGGCTAAGGTGCCACGTTTGTTTTTTAAGCCGTTATCAGCTTCATTTTTGATTGAGGCGTGAACTTCTTTTTGGTTAAAGTCGGCATCAAAACCACCACCTTGAGCCATAAAGCCAGGAATGATTCGATGAAAAATAGTTCCATCATAAAACCCTTCTTTAACATAAGTTATAAAGTTTTCAGCTGAAATAGGCGCCTTTTCGGCATTTAGTTGAATAGTGAATTCACCCAGTGAGGTGCTTATTTTTACTTTGGTTTGTGCTTCTGACATTTTGTTTTCCGTTGCGAATGAAAGGGTTGTGGCTAAGATTAGCATCAGGGTAAGAAGTGTTTTACGCATGATTTTCCTGTAAAGTAGATGCAAATAATAAATTCTATGCGTTTTTTTCTTGAAAGAGAAGCCCTAATTTTGGTAAATTGGAGAGTTTTTACCGTATTTTTGAAATTAATAACAAATTATAGTGAGAGATGCTAAAAATTTATAACACCTTAACCCGTAGCAAAGAAATATTTAAACCGCGAATAGAAGGCAAAGTGGGTCTCTATGTCTGTGGTATGACAGTCTATGATTATTGTCATATTGGACATGCTAGAGTGATGGTGGTGTTTGATATAGTAGCCCGCTATTTTAGATATTCAGGCTATGATTTAACCTATGTAAGAAATGTTACTGATATAGACGATAAAATCATTCAACGTGCCAATGAGAAAGATGAAGATTATCTTGCCTTAACCGAACGTTTTATAGAAGCCATGCATGAAGATGAACGTGCATTATCCGTTTTAGCTCCTGATATAGAGCCAAAAGCCACTCAATCAATGGCTGAAATTATCACCATGATTGAAACTTTGATAGAAAAAGACTTGGCTTATATAGGCACTAATGGTGATGTTTTTTATTCGGTATCTAAATTTCCAGGTTATGGCAAGCTGTCAGGCAAAAACATAGAAGACCTTCAGGCAGGAGAAAGAGTCGGTATTGATACGGCAAAAAAAGATCCTCTGGATTTTGTTTTATGGAAAATGGCAAAACCAGAAGAACCTGCCTGGAATTCGCCTTGGGGAAAAGGCCGGCCTGGATGGCATATAGAATGTTCTGCAATGTCCACTAGCTGTTTAGGCAATCATTTTGATATTCATGGCGGAGGGATGGATCTGCAATTTCCGCATCATGAAAATGAAATAGCCCAATCTGAAGGCGCTACTGGAGAAAAATTTGTAAATTTATGGATGCATAACGGTTTCGTTAGAGTCGATGAAGAAAAAATGTCTAAATCATTAGGCAATTTTTTTACGGTAAGAGAAGTATTGAAAAAATATAGACCAGAAGTAATCCGCTTTTTTATCCTCACTAGCCATTATCGTAGTCCTTTAAATTATTCAGATAAACAACTGGACGATGCTGGTACAGCAATAACTCGGTTGTATATGGCACTAGTCAATGTAGAGATAAATATTGACTCTTGTGAGTCAGAATTTAAAAATCGTTTTGATGAAGCTATGAATGATGATTTTAATACTCCAATTGCAATGGCGGTGTTGTTTGACATCGCTAGGGAATTAAATAAATCTAAAGCCGATAATAAAGAAAAGGCAGGGATATTAGCAGCAACATTAAAAAAATTAGCTGGTGTGCTGGGAATTTTGCAGCAGGAACCTGAAAGTTTTTTGAAAAATGTGTCTGCTTCTCTTAAGGGAGAGTCGAGTGCTACACAATATGAAGCAACACAGGAAAAACAAATAGAGTCGAAAATTCAAGAAAGACTTAAAGCCAAAGCAGAAAAAAATTGGGCAGAAGCCGATAAAATTCGAGAAGACTTAAGTCAACAAGGTATTATTCTAGAAGATGTACCCGATGGAAATACAACTTGGCGACGGAAAAACTAAAGCCAGGTTTGTTTTTGTAGCCTTGATGAAACGAAGTGGAATCAAGGTTTTTTACAGCAATTCCTTGATTCCGCTACGCTACATCAAGGCTACAAGTATCTATTGTTTAGCTTAATCGCAGTCACTCTGGAAGTGGGTAA
>CAYNRB010000044.1:0-18177 GCA_964399475.1 uncultured Methylomarinum sp. | reverse complement strand
CTACGCTCCATCCAGGCTACATTGATGGCATGTCTGAGTGGCTGTCGGTCTCCATGTTCCCCCTGGGGTTTATAGCGGATACCAAAAACCCTACTCAATAATAGATGATTATTTATTTCCAGCTCCCTAGTTTTGAACTTTCACTCTCGTAACGTTTCAGTTTCCTTGTCTAATTGTTACATGGATTTTAGGTAGGATTTTTTATTCATAACAACTCTCGCTCCTAAGTCAGTTGAAGAGTTTATTTGTTCTGCACACTTTATATCCACACTATTTTTTATATTCATCGGGTATTTTAAAATCTTGAGGGAGTAAGGGTTTATTCCAACCATTATCTGTCGCTGTTTTTAATTGAAATACATAAGCTAATATTTGCGCAACTGCCAGAAAAAGTCCTTGTGGAATCTCTTCTCCTAATTCAGTTGAATAATAAAGCGCTCTTGCTAAAGGTGGTGCGGCAACAAAAGCAACCTCGGCTCCCATAGCTCTATTACGAATTTGTGCCGCTATCAAATCAACACCTTTTGCTACAAGAACGGGAGCCCCCGTTCCTGCTGGGTCGTATTTTAAAGCCACGGCAAAATGAGATGGATTAGTTACAATTACATCGGCTTTGGGAACTTCGTCCATCATTCGTTTTTGTGCCATTTCCATTTGTTTTCTTCGTATCTGGCCTTTGACTTCCGGATTACCTTCTTGCTCTTTTGATTCATCCTTAATTTCCTGTTTAGTCATTTTCAACTGACGTTTGTTATTCCAAAGTTGAAAAGGCACATCAATAGCTACAACTAAAATTAAAGTGGAACTCAATATCAAAAAACTAATGGCGATCATATCTACCGCTGTATAGATAGCTGATGATAATGGAAGAGAGTTTAATCCCATGAATTGATCAAAATAATTATTAAACAAGCTTCCTGCCACCGTAAAAACCAATCCGATTTTTACTATCGCTTTTAATAGTTCAATAACACCCTGAACTCCAAACATCCTTTTTAATCCAGAAAAAGGGTTCATTTTGCTGATCTTGGGACTCATGGATTCTGCGCTAAAATTCCAACCTCCCATCATCATTGGAGTTAATAGTGCGACTAAGAAAAGGGGCATGATTAAAGGCAGAATCAAGAGTATTCCGTCAAATAAAACTTGTTCAAAAAATATGACGGGACTGGCTTTATCGAAAATAATTTCTCTGCTTATCGAAAGTTGTTGCCGCATTAAATCTCCCAGTCCTTGAGTGATTGACTTTCCAGTAAACAGAAGCATTACAGCGCCTGTAATTAATGCCATAAAGGTATTTAACTCTTTAGAGCGCGGTATCTGGCCTTTTTTTCTTGCGTCTGTTAGACGCTTCTCTGTGGGCTCTTCTGTTTTGTCTTGACCTGTATCCTCAGCCACACAGCCTCTCCCAAAAAAAATAGGCTAAAAAATAACAATACAGGTTATTTGGTACAACTTGGAATTGAGTCATAATTTCAATAATTGGCTAATGAGACGGAAGCCATCTGCCAATACATCAGAAAAGACATCTAGTACACTTGGCAGTGATATCCAGATTAATACCATACCCAACATAATTGTAATGGGGAATCCGACACCAAAAACCTGTAACTGTGGTGCTGCTCTAGCAGCCACACCAAAACTGACATTGACAAATAATAATGCCGCCATTACAGGCATAGCTAGTAAAACACCCGATGAGAAAATATGACTGCTCCAGATAATAATTGACCACAAATCATTTAAACTGAGACCCACCGTACCTATGGGTAGAGTAATAAAGCTTTCAACTAACATTTCAATTAATAATAAATGTCCATTGACACCAAGAAATAATAAACTGGCAGAGACTACAAATATCTGTCCAACCACTGGAACTTGAACGCCGGTAGCCGGATCAACCATGGATGCAAATCCTAATCCCATACTATAGGCTATACTTTGTCCTCCGACTAACATGACTGCAAAAACCATTTGCAAAACAAAACCAGTTGCCAGACCTATCATAAGCTGATGCACTGTCACCATAAATCCTTGAAAACTGAAAAGCACGATATCTGGCTCATAGGTCAACATGGGGACAATGACGAGGGTAATTAAAAATGCAACTATAACTCGTACTTTTGCTGGAAGTGACCTGATGCTAAATATTGGTATTGAAACAAACATTGAGCCAATACGGACAAATGGCCAAATATATGAACTAAGAACAGAGAGAATCTGCTCTTCAGTAAAATTCACTATTTATCCTATCAAAGTAGGAATTTGACGCATCAAGTCTTGAAAATACTCTATTACTACTTGAAGCATCCATGGGCCAGCAACGAATAATACTATAATAATAGTTGCCAATTTAGGGATAAAAGTTAAGGTTTGCTCATTAATTTGAGTCGCCGCCTGAAACATAGCAACTAATAGCCCTACAGCCAAAGAGGATAGTAATATGGGTGCTATTAATTTGACTGCAACTAAAACAGTCTGCTGGGCAATTGTTGAGATTACGTCTGGTGTCATAACAAAATTTAAATTTTATTGCCTGGAGAAAATCAAGCGGAATCCAGGTATTCGCTTAACTCATCGTAGCTTTAGAAAACCAGCTTGAGTAATGGGTTTACACTTAGGCAACTCGCAATAAAAAAACTACCAATCTTGGTGGTTTTTTTATTGCGAGTTGCCTAAGGAGTGAGGATTAATAACTTCCGGAGTTATTAAATCCCCACTCTTAACGTGTTGGAAAATTCTATGTTCATATCTAAATATAAAAACTTGCCGCTAACATTTCCATAACCAAAGACCATCCATCAGCTAACACAAAAAGCATGATTTTAAACGGCAAGGAAATGATTAGCGGAGATAACATCATCATTCCCATTGACATTAATACACTAGCGACAACTAGATCAATTACCAGAAACGGCAAAAAAATTAAAAAACCAATTTGAAATGCTGTTTTTAGCTCGCTGGTTACAAATGCGGGTAGTAACAGAGAAAAAGGCACATCTTCAGCAGATTGAAAATCTTCTTGGCCTGAAATCCTCATAAATAATTCTAGATCAGTTTCACGGGTTTGTTTCAACATAAATTGTCTGAAAGGTTCTGATGCTTTTTCAATCGCAGTAGTTACATCAATTTTTTCTTCAAGATAAGGTTGAATTGCTTGGCTGTTTACTTTCTCAAAAACGGGCATCATAATAAAAATCGTTAAAAATAAAGATAAGCCTAGTAATACTTGATTACTTGGTGCCTGAGCGGTGCCTATCGCTTGTCGTAATAGTCCTAAAACTATCATGATTCGAGTAAACGATGTCATGGTTAATAACATTGACGGTAAAACCGTTAACATGGTCATTAAAGCCAAAATCTGGATGGTTACACTATAGGTTTTACCTCCGTTAGGATTGGTTGTGACCGTTATCGCTTGTATGCCCGTTTCTGCCAATGCTGATGTGACAGGTAAACTAAGTCCAAGAAAAATGATAAATGCATAGACAATTTTATTCATTTTGTGATCCCATTAAGGCTTTTTTTAGTTTGTTCGCAAAATCGTTTTCTGTTGATTTATTATCACTCTGGTCACGATATATTTGCTCATTACCCTCAAGAGTTAACAGCTTATTAATCCTTCCAGGAGTTACACCTAAAACCAGTTGTTTTTCTCCGACTTGAACCAATAATAGTTTTTCACGCATACCTAGTGACAAACCAGCTATAACTCTCATATTTTTTTTAGAATTCAGAGCTAAAGCGCCTGATTTACGTAAAACCCATATGCAAATAAAAAATATTAATAAAACAATGATTAAAGCTATAAACCAATTTATCATGTGCTCCGAAGTAACAGTTTTAACAGCTTCCTTGGTTTTATTTTCTACATCGGCAAAAACTGAGCTAAAGCTACACAACAAAAACACGCCACTAGTTGTCTGAATTTTTACGTTCTGGATCATGAAAAATTTTCCTTACATCTATTTTAAAGATTACACTGAATTGAGATTTATAGTCATTATTCAATATCAACCATGCACAGGAACGTGCACAAAATAACTTGAGTAACTCACTTGTATTTTTGTCCGTCTTTAATCATGTAGAAATAGTTAGGTAGCTGGGTATGCGCCTATTGCTACACAACTAAAGACAAATAAAAATCCTGCCCAATATTGGTGGTTTATTTGCAGAGAGTTACCTAAAGTGGTTTCCAACAATAAATAGTCCAAACTTTCTTGTCTTTTTGTTCCTGATCAAACCATCTCAATCGTTACGTAGAATAACTATGCGCCTCTTGAGATTGTTTAATCAGAAATAAAAATCCTACGCAATTCTGGCATATTTATTGTTGGAAACCACCTAAAACTACGAGTGCAAAATTAATTTCTCATTTTTTGCGTTGCAGAAACGCTTTTATAGCGATTATACGCCCAGTAATTGCTCCCTATATTTATCTAAACAGTGTTTGTCTTTAGTGAAATCTGCCAAGCCACCAAAACTTATTAAATCCTTACTTCTTATAGTAGCTTAAGTATTGCATCTTTTAACTGAATAAATTCTTCAATTATAATTTTTAATGCCTTAAAATTTGAATTTATATTCTTAATATTTTTTTCAGATAAATTTATTTCAAGCTCTTTTGCTATAGTTTGGATATCAGAAAAGCCACAGAAACTAACAGAACCATGTAGTTTGTGGGTTATTTTTTCAGCGCGAGAATAGTCCTTACTATCTAATGCTTTCAAAATTAGCTCAATTTGTTCCTGTAGTTCTGTAAATAATATGTTAAATAAATTTTTTGTTAGCTTTTTATTCTCCGCTGTTTTTTCCAGCAGTGTGGATACGTAATTATTAGTTTTTGTACTATTAATACCTGAATCAAGGCTGGGTAACCAAAGTTGTATTATTTCTAGCCATTGAGCCAACAAAATGGGTTTAATTAGACATTCGTCAAAGCCTTTTTCAATCAGTTTTTTTCTTTGGTATTTTTGTGCGTGAGCGGTTATTGCTATGACAGGCGAGTCTTTATTGATAGAATCTGCTGCTTTAACAATGCTTATCAATTCTACGCCGCTAAAATAAGGCATTTGTAAATCAAGTAAAATCAGATCATACCTATTTTCCAATAGAAGAGACTGAGCAATTTTCCCATCTTTAGCTAGAGTTATTGGACGACAAAAGGGTTCTAATTGAGATTTTAATAACAATCTGTTTATTTCATTATCATCTGCGATGAATATAGAAAACTTTCTATTGCCATACTGTTTTAGAGTAGATTTTGTAGCGAATTGTTTTGATTCACAAAAAAGCTCAATAACATTTTTTAAGTGACTAGTGCGGCAGGGAAGGGATAATACATTGGTAGAAGACGCGGTTTTTAGATTTGGATTCGGACTAATAAAAATGACTTTTGCTTTTGTCAATAACTCTATTTCTTCTTGCAATTCGTTGAGATTAAAAGTTTTTGGGGGCATCAAATAAAATACGAGGTCATATTGGCGCTGGTTTTTTTGCTGAATTGAATCATAGCCAATAACTTTATATTTGAGATGAAGTAATTGTTTGATAAAGGCTGCTCTTCTAAATCCAAAAGAATCAATAACGCAAATGGTTTGTGGTTTAGTCTCTACTGGTTCAGATGGTATTGTTGATATAGGTAAGTTAATCCAAAAAGTCGATCCAATATTTTTTTTGCTGGAAACCCCAATAGATCCATTTAGTCGTTCAATAATATTTTTAGAAATGGTCAAACCTAGTCCTGTTCCCAATTCGTTATTAACAGCATATTCACTGGTTTGTAAAAAGGGTTGGAATAAATCTTGGAATTTTTCGGGATAAACACCAATTCCGGTGTCTGAAATAGAAATCAAGATTGATTGAGAAGCCAATAAACGGCAGCGAATAATTATGCTTCCCGTATGGGTGAATTTACACGCATTTCCTACTAAGTTAGTGATGATTTGTTGTAAGCGGATCGGGTCAGTTGAGATAAGGTTGGGTATATCATTATCAATATCAATAATAATTTTAACCTCGTCTGAAGCAGGTGAAATCAATGTGGCAGAATTTTCAATATTTTCTCTAAAATCAAATGTAGAAATGTTGATTTTAAAATTACCTGTTTCTAGGCTGGTGTAATCAAGTATTTCGTTAACTATATTTAAAAGACTAATGGCTGATTTGTTGATTAATTGAACTTGATCGTATTGTTGCAGAGATAAATCAGAAATTGAAAGTAACTCAATAAAACCCAAAATGCCATTCATAGGTGTTCGAATTTCATGGCTAATATGAGCAATAAACTGAGATTTGGTTTTATTTTGGGCAATAGCTAACTTTGTTGTTTTTTCCAGCGATTTGTTTTTTTCCTCTAAATGAGAAAGTGTTCTGTTTAATTGTGTGACAGCGATATCAACTTGTTGTTTTAAATAGTTATGAGTTTGTTGTAAACCGATGGCCATGGTGTTGAAGCTTTGGCATAAGTCACTTATTTCTGTGATGTCACTTCCTGTAGCGCGAGCATTCATATTGCCCTCTGCTAAGTCATTAGCCGTTTTTATCAAGTTGATAATGGGCAAACTTATTTTTTTACTTATGCGAATTGCAAATAAAATTGTAAAGATAATCCCCAAACAAATAATTACCAGGCTATAGTTCAGATAAGACCTTTGTCTGTTTTGGGTGTTTATTAAGGATAATCCAATTTTTACATGGCCTACAGTTTTTTCTGTGCTAGTTAATTGATTGTGGGCTTTGTTGGCAGAGGGAGTATGCACTGGATTATTAAGAGAAATTGTGATGGGTTTTTCAAAAAAAATAATCTTGTTGACTTGTGGAAGGGAGTTTTTAGTCGTGCGAGTTAAGAGAATGCCAGCGTCATCATATATTTCGATAGAAACAATATCGGTTTGATTGATTAACGCCGTTGCTAGGTATTTTAAATGATCTATATTTTTAGTTGTTATGCCATTAACACTGAATAATGCCAATTGAGTAATGCTTATTTTGCCTTTTTCTTCTACGGCTCTTTGAAGATCATGATAATGGTACAGTATAAAATAAGCGGATAAACTGATAACAAAGAGTAGAGTAGGATAGATTCCTAACTGTAACAGGCGAGCTTGAATGTCTGGAAGCTTCATTGGTAATCAGTATACTTAATTTAGGAACGCGCACGGAATAAGGGAGATGGAAAAAATAATCATCCAATCTTGCTGGTCTTTTTGTCCGTCTTTGATCGTGCAGCAACAGTTACATAGCTTGCTATACGCCTATTGCTACACGATCAAAGACAAACTAAAATCCTGCCCATAATGGATGATTATTTGTTTCCAGCTCCCTAAGTTCGATAACTGGCATAGGATTTTTTTTATCTACTATGGTGTAGAAGTTGGTTTATAACAAATTAGCTAAGTAACTATTTTTAAGTCATGGAGGACAGCCAAAAAGAAAAGCAATATGGACGGTTTATTTGGTGCGAGTTGATAAGTAATGAGAAACAAATAATTACCTAATCTGGCTTGCCTTTTTGTCCGTGTTTCGCGATATGGCAAGAGCTTCATAGCCTACAATGTTTCAGTTGCCAAGTCTTTCAGTATTTCTCCTTGATAATTGCTTCAGCATTAATCTAATCTAACTACACATTCATGGGTAGTTGAGCACAATCAATAATCTTGCATCCGTGTGGCGGTATGCTCAAGTGTTCCTGGCAATTGATACCCTTCGGTAACTATGTTGTATAGTTACATGATTGTTAGGGTTAGTAGTCATCCTAACATATGCATAATAGAATGACAGAGTTAGATGCATAACAACAAATATTGAAAAAGGTAGATTATATTGTCGATTCAAAACTGTTGAGCATTAAGGAATGCACAATTTATTTATTTTTCATTCCTAAGTGGTCTATCCTAGTTATTATAATAGTAATTTTGAAGGATTTAAGTTTGTTATTAATGTAGATACTATCAAAATTGCTTAGCTGAAATTTGTTGCATAATATTGTTAAGAATAATACAACATTGGTAATTTGCTAGAGTGAAATTAACAAAAAGGAAAGAATATGGCTGAGAATCTGGAAAATGGTGAAGAAAAAAAGTCTTCTAAAATGATGTACATTATTATTGCGGTTGTTATTCTATTAGCTGGAGGGGGTGCAGGTTATTATTTTATGTCAGAGGGTGATACAACTACAGAATCTGAGCAGGAAGTCGTAGCAGATGTTGAGGAAATGGAAGAAGAGGAAGTAGGTGATGAAGTTTATTTTGATCTTGAAAGTGCACTCATTGTCACCTTTCCCAAGGAAAACGCTGCTAGTTTAATTCAGGTGTCTATTTCTTTATTAGTAGATGGGGAAGATTTTCTTGAGACTATGAAAAAACATGAACCAATGATTCGTAATAGCTTAATAATGGCAATTAGCTCTAAAAGTTCTGATTTCCTGATGAAACGTGAAGGAAAGGATGAGCTGCGCTCTGAAATGTTGTCAGAAATATCAAAAAAAATGAAGAAAATGACTGGTAAAAATAGAGTTAAAGATATATTTTTTACTACATTTGTAATGCAGTAGTTGTATTCTTCTATGTTAATATTTGATTTTTTACGGTTTGTGCTCAATAGAGGTTAGTTTGATATGTCTACAGTAGATCTTCTTTCACAAGATGAAATTGATGCGCTTTTGCATGGTGTTGATGATGGTGAAATTGAAACAGAGGCTATTGAAGAGGAAGATGATGGCGAGGCAAAAAGTTATGACTTTAATAGTCAAGAACGGATTGTCAGGGGGAGGATGCCAACCCTAGAGATGGTTAATGAAAGAGTGGCTCGATATTTTAGAATATCACTGTTTAACTTTCTTAGGCGCTCAGCAGAAATATCTATTTCAGGTATTCAAGTTCAGAAGTTTTCAGAATATATTCAGAGTTTATTTGTACCGACCAATCTAAATATTGTAAGGTTTTCACCTTTAAGAGGTAGAGCCTTGATTGTTATGGAACCCAGGCTAGTCTTTACAGCCGTCGATAATTTTTTTGGCGGCGGTGGTCAATTTTATAATAAAGTAGAAGGGCGAGAGTTCACACCGACAGAAATGCGAGTGATTAGGCTAATTATTGATTTACTTTTTAAGGATTTAAAAGAGGCCTGGAAACCGGTAATGGAGCTTGACTTTGAATATATGAGTTCTGAAGTTAATCCTCAGTTTGCCAATATAGTTAGCCCCTCTGAAATTGTTATTGTTTCTACGATTCATGTTGAATTAGAAGGTGGAGGGGGTGATATAAATATAGCTATGCCTTATGCCATGATAGAACCTATACGAGAATTACTGGATGCCGTTTCAAGTGATCGTGGAGAAATTGATGGCAGTTGGCAAGAGAGCTTAAGGAAAGAGGTACTTCGTACTGAGGTGGTTTTGAACAGCATGTTGGTCGAAAAAAAAATGACTATTGAAAGCGTCATGAATTTACAAAAAGGTGATGTTATTCCGGTTGAGATGCCTGAATCAGTGATTGTTCAAGCGGAAGGTGTGGCCATTTTTAAAGGTAAAGTTGGATTGTCTGATGGAAATTATGCAATTCAAATAAAAGAGAAATTAACTCAAGATTCTTTATAGGTTTGATGTTGTCTAGGGGATGCGAAATTCAAGAAAATGTTTGTATTAATTGGGAAAATTAATGAGTGAAGATGAAAACGAAGAGGCTGTAGGTGATGACTGGGCTGATGCAATGAGTGAGCAGGAAAATACCGAAGCAGATTGGGGAGATGCATTAGATGAACAAGCGGAAGCAGAAAAACTGGAAACCCCTGAATTTAAAGAATTTGAAAGTCAAGGAGAGACAACTCCCATTCATTCAGATATTACATCAGCAGATATTAAATTAGATGTCATTCTGGATGTACCCGTTACTATTTCTATGGAAATAGGCAGAACCAAAATCAATATTAGGAATTTATTACAGTTAAATCAAGGGTCTGTAATAGAATTAGATCGGTTTGCAGGTGAGCCTATGGATGTTTTAGTGAATGGTACTTTGATTGCTCATGGTGAAGTTGTTGTAGTTAATGATAAATTTGGAATTCGTCTGACTGATGTTGTTAGTCCATCCGAACGAGTTAAAAAATTAGCTTAGGAACGCGTACGGAATAACTTGAACAACTGGCTTAGGATTTTTGTTCCTATTCAACTAACACATGTATGTAGAGGAATGCAGGAGCAATTATCAAGAAGACGGACAAAAAGACAAGCTAGTCGCTCAAGTTATTTCATACCTATTCCTTAGTAATGGGTATGAAATAACTTGAGTGACTTGGGGCGTTGGGTTTTTTTAACCCCCCATTCCTAAATGAGACCATCAGCTGTTTATAATTTATAGGACAATTTAAAATTTAAGCAACTCAACTTCAAAAATTAATGCGGAATCTGGTCCGATACCGCCCGCCGCTCCTTGTTTGCCATAAGCTAGTTCTGATGGAATAAAAAAACGGTATTTAGCGCCAATATTCATTAATTGCAATCCTTCCGTCCAGCCTGGAATAACGTGATTCAACTGAAAACTAGTGGGTTCATCACGTTCATATGAGCTGTCAAATTCATCCCCGTCCAGGGTGGTTCCTCTATAATGAACGGTTACTTTGTCAGAAGCTAAAGGCGAATCGCCTTCTCCTTTAACTAAGATTTCGTATTGAAGACCACTAGCAGTGGTAACAATGTTCTGTTTTTTTGCATTTTCTACGAGAAAGGCTTCTCCCGCTTGTTTGTTATCTTCGGCGGTGGGTAAATTTCCAATTGAGAATACGCCCGCTCCTAATAAGAGTCCTAATAGCAGTGTAATAGCCCTATTTTTAATGTTATTCATTAATCTTCCGATACTTATATTTTTTGAATTTAGGAATGGGAATCAAATAACGTGTGCATTCTGACATGCCTTTTTGCTCGTCTTCGTCCGACTAGCAACAGTTACGTTGCTTACTATGTGCCTATTGCTAGTCGAACGAAGTCAAACAAACTATTGCCTTATAATGCACAAGTTATTCAATTCCCATTCCTTAGATAGATCAGTTTTTATTACTTGGTTTTAGGAAAAAAGTAACCCTAAAATCGGTAATTTCGCTGATTGTTTTCAAGATGAACCCAATAGTTTACCAAAAATATAATTTGTGATCTTATATTGATTAGCTGTCGCAATATAAATGAGATAGAGTTTGAGAATAATACTGCTTCTTAAAGGAATTATTATTTAATAAACAATGTCTTAAGGACTCGGGTTGGGTTGGTTTTTTTAGCATAGCGAAAAAACCTAACCCTACAATACAGTGATTAATGGGAGGATGTTGGGTTAGGTTATCGCGCTTCGCTTGATAAGTTAACCCACCTTGTATATAGACGCATCTCTTAAAACAGGAGGTTATTTAATAAAAAACGTTTATAGCCCCCTGACTTATTGGGTATATTGGTTGTAATAAACTTGAACTAAGTTGGTTAATAGGCAGTGTTAATCGGATTCCTAGCGGTCGGTTTTTGCCGATAGACTGTGTTGCTGAAACAGTTGCGTAGCTTGCTATGCACCCGTTTCAGAGCCTTGCTGTCGACAAAAACCAACTCGCTAACAATTCCGCAACCGTGACCGCGCGAAGTATAGTAATTTTTCTAAGAGATTGCTAACATCAAAATAAAATCAGAGTTTAAAGCATATTACAATATGAAGCCAAGAAATATTCAAGGAATAGAACCCAAACTCATATTATGAAAATCCTCCACACTTCCGACTGGCATCTCGGTCGATCACTTTATGGCAGAAAACGCTACGATGAGTTTTCTGCATTTCTAGATTGGTTAGTCAATTTACTAAAATCCGAGCAAGTTGAGGTATTACTGATTGCCGGAGATGTCTTCGATACCAGTACACCCAGTAACAGAGCACAGCAACTTTACTATGGTTTTCTCTGTAAAGTTGCTGCTTCATGTTGTCGGCATATTGTGGTGATTGCTGGTAACCACGATTCCGCAGCTTTTTTAAATGCACCCAAAGAATTGCTACTAGCTTTGAATGTTTATGTTGTAGGTGCCATTACCGAGAACCTGGAAGACGAGGTAATTTCTTTGTTAGATAGCACAAATACAGTAGAAGCAATTATCTGTGCAGTTCCTTATTTAAGAGATCGTGATATTCGAAGTGTTGAAGCAGGGGAAAGTATTGGAGATAAGAATAGTAAATTGATTGCTGGGGTAAAAAATCATTATGCTGAGGTTTGCCAGCTTGCTATCAGCAGACAAAAAGCCAAAGATATTCCAATTATAGCGATGGGACATCTTTTTGCAGCAGGTGGAAAAACAGTGGAGGGTGATGGGGTAAGAGAGCTATATGTAGGTTCACTCGCGCATGTTAGCCATGATATTTTCCCTGATTGTATTGATTATCTAGCTTTGGGACATTTGCATGTGCCTCAGCAAGTAGGAGGAGTAGAGCATTTTCGTTATTCGGGATCCCCAATTCCTATGGGATATGGAGAAGTTGGCCAGCAAAAAAAAGTGCTTTTAGTTCAATTTAAGAAAAGAATACCGCAAATAAATGAATATCCTATTCCTTGCTTTCAGGCATTGGAAAAAATAGCCGGGACAATGGATGATATTACAGAAAAAATTGCTCAGTTAAAATCTGCAAAAAGTCATGCCTGGCTTGAAATTGAATACACCGGAAAAGAAATAATCAAGGATTTGTTAAATCAAACCTGCCATGAAGCTATAGCAGAAACGAATATGGAAATCAGGCGTATAAAAAATAAGCGCACTGCTTTCCAGTTTATGTCGCAAGCTGGAGAAGATGAAACACTGGATGATTTGGATGTGAACGATGTGTTTAATCGATGTTTGGATAGTTATGAAGTATTAATGGATGAACGACCAGAGCTAATTCAATCGTATCGAGAAATTATTTTGTCTCTTTATGAAAATAAGGATGATGAATTATGAAAATTCTTCAGCTTAGATTTAAAAATTTGAATTCGCTGAATGGTGAATGGTTGATTGATTTTACAGACCCAGAATATATTTCTGATGGCATATTTGCCATTATTGGACCAACAGGCGCGGGTAAATCGACTATTTTGGATGCTATTTGTCTGGCGCTTTATGGCAGAACACCTCGATTAAAAGGGATTAACAAAACTGCAAATGAAATTATGTCCCGACAAACAGGGGAATGTTTTTCTGAAGTCTGCTTTGAAACCCAGTCTGGGAAATTTAGATGTCATTGGAGCCAACATAGAGCGCGTAAAAAATCTAATGGGAAGCTGGCAGATTCCAAGCATGAAATTTCAGATCTGGACAGTGGACAGATTCTGGAATCTAAAAAGCGAGATGTGGCCACAGTCATAGAAGAAAAAACAGGTATGGATTTTGATCGCTTTACTCGTTCTATTCTATTGGCACAAGGAGGTTTTTCAGCTTTTTTACAAGCGTCAGCCGATGAAAGAGCACCTATTCTTGAACAAATCACAGGCACTGAAATATACAGTGAAATTTCTAAAGCGGTTCACGAGCGTCAACGTGAAGAGAATGCTACGCTTGAATTATTACAGGCTGAAATATCAGGTATCAGTCTATTAAATAAAGAAGATGAAGGGGTATTAATCACTTCATTAGCTGAAAAAATAGAAACTGAAAAGCAATCCACACAGAAAATTAATGCACTAAGGAAATCAATAATCTGGTTGAATGATATTGAAAATCTGAGAAAAGAACTGTTTGATATTCAGGCAGAATCTGAGCTTATTTCCAGTGAAATGGCGCTATTTTTAGCAGATAGAGAAAAGTTAAATAATGGCTTAAAAGTCATTGAGTTTGAAAGTGAATATGCAATCTTGGCATCAACTCGACAGCAACAAAATAGAGAGTTAGAGGATATTGCAATTTCAGATGCAAAGTTACCTGAGCTTGAACAAACTTTGAATTTAAAAATAGCTGAATGTAATAAAGCTGAAAATGATGTTATCAATAATAAAGGAATACAAAAAAAGCAACTTGAATTAATCAAAACAGTGAGAGAATTTGATCTTCGCATCAATGATAAACAATCTATTTTAAAAACCGCAAAACTGGATTGCCAGACTAACGAATCTCAGATTTCAACAAAACATAAGCAGCAAAAAAAATTAGAAACTAACCGGAAACTAGTTGCAAAAGGATCTTCTGAAATAGAGGCTTATTTGTATGCAAATTCGAATGATGCTTTATTAATTTCTGAATTGACGGGTATCAATGAGCAAATTAATAACTTAAAGTCACTTTCTACACAGTTCAACGACATAAACAAGCAACTTTTCAAAAATAAAACCCAGCTAGAAGCTAATGATATAAAACATAATCAACAACAGTTATTATGTAAATCACTGCAAGAAACCAACGATCAATCAATTAACAAGGTTAAGCAAAGCAGATTGGCAATTGATAAACTATTGGGAGGGAAGTTGCTAAGAGAATATCGGTCTGAGCATGAGAGCTTGTTACGGGAAATGGCCTATCTTAAAAAGATTGCCAGTCTGGAGGAAGAACGGGAAAAACTGATTGATGATAAGCCCTGTCCATTATGTGGTTCATTAGAACATCCATATGCAGAAGGTAATCAGCCAAAAATTGATAAAACCGAGGAGCTGATTAAGCATCTGTCCATTTTGATTAAACAGGTGGATCATCAAGAAGCTAAATTGAAACAATATGAAGCTGAGGAGAAGAATACCAGTTCATTATTTATAGATGCAGAAAAGTTACTGCTCACCACCTCTCATGACAAAGATGAGTCAATATCCAGATTTAAGCGTGTACAGCAGGATTGTTTGATTGCTCAGGAAGAACACCAGCATCAGCAAAAGAGTTTGCTTCTAAATCTGGAGCCTTTTGAAATTGAAGAAACCAATCAGAGTGACCTTGAAACTATTATTGAAAGACTTCAGGCGAGGCTTAAAAAATGGTTAAGCCATCAGCACGATAAGATTAATGCAGAAAAAAAGAGAACTGGGCTTGATACAGAGATAAAAACTCTAGAAGCCATAATTAATACCTTGATGGAGTCTCAGAAGGAAAAGCTATTTGTTAGGCAAAAATTAAAAGATGAACTGAGCCAACTGACAAATGAACGTAAAAGCCTCTATGGAAATAAAATTCCCGATGTAGAAGAAGCTCGATTAGAAAATTTAGTCGCTGAATCAGAAAATCATCTGTATGTTGCTATAGATAATCGCGACCAGACTAAACAAAGTTTAAATGACTTGAAAGCTCAAATTACCCATCTAAAAGTAAGCATTGATCACAGAAAGCCTGAAATTGAATCGCTGGAAAATACTTTTCTTGGGCATTGTAAGAAAATAGGTGTTAAGAGCGAATCTGTTTTTCTGTCATATCGACTTCAGGCGAATGAAAGAAATATTTTAAGTCTTCAAGTCAGAGCATTGGATGATAAAAATGCGGATAATCGAACCCGAAAAAAAGATCGTCAAATTCGTTTGTCGGGAAAATTAGAAAAGCATATTACTGAAAGTCCAGAGAATGATTTAAACAATCAACTACAAGCTACAGAGGAAATACTAAAGATTGTTGCTGAAGAAATTGGTGCGATAAAGCAAAGGTTATCAGATAATTCCAATGCAAAAAGCAAATTTCAACAGCAACAAATCCAGTGCGATGCACATAAAAAAGAAACTAAACGCTGGAATGCATTGCATTCATTAATTGGCTCTGGAGATGGGAAAAAATATCGAAATTTTGCTCAGGGATTGACTTTTGAGCTGATGGTTTCTCATGCAAACAGACAGCTAGTGAAAATGTCAGACCGTTATCTCTTGCTTAGAGATGAAAAACAGCCATTAGAGTTGAGCGTAATTGATAATTATCAGGCAGGTGAAGTGAGGACAACAAAAAATTTATCAGGTGGAGAGAGTTTTATCGTTAGTTTATCATTAGCCTTAGGTTTATCGAAAATGGCTAGTCGAAGGGTTCGCGTGGATTCTTTATTTCTTGATGAGGGATTTGGAACCTTGGACGAAGATGCATTGGAAATTGCCTTGGAAACACTTTCAGGATTACAGCAAGATGGAAAGTTAATTGGCATTATTTCCCATGTTCCGGCTTTGAAAGAACGAATTAGTAGTTTGATTAAGGTTGAGCCATTTGCAGGTGGAAGGAGTGTTATCAGTGGGCCAGGGTGTAAAAGAATAGGCGAACGCTGAATCAATGTTATTAATAAACTTCATTTCTGGAGTGCTAAAACATGTTTCTGCATTCCAGAAATTATGGCTCCGCAATTGTTTTGAAAAGGCTATGCGTTTTTATTTCAATTGCAATTAACCCCGTTTTATTTGAATTTAATTACAAGATTTAATCATGCCATCTTCTGCTATAGCATTCTCGTATTGCCAATCATCAATGATCACAACACCCTGAAATAGCTCGTTGCAAGAAATATTTCTTAGTAATAAATCAGCTTTTCTTACATATAAATTGATATGTCTCAATGCTTGTTGAGGTAAAGAGGTTTGCTTGAAATTTTCATTTTTTACCGCTAAGACTGCATTTTCGGTAAAAATTACTGTATCACCTGAATTTGTTACCTCAAAAAAAGATGATGCGATAGGAAAGCTATTAATAATGTGTAACATAACTTGCGTCTTTAGAGTTGTATTCAATAATATCCATTAGATATGGGCTGTAACTATATAAAATTTAAAGTCTTAGTTATGATAGCCCATTAAGATTTTTTTTTCTAGTAAATTTTTTAGAATGTCTGCTTTTTTTTAAAATCTACTAAAATGTTTCTATAAAGTATAAATGTGATACTACTGACTTAAGAGATAATAACTTAATAAACAATGCTTTAACGATGTAGGTTGAGTTACGTTATCGCGCTTCGCTTGATAACTTAGTTAACCCAGCCTATAGCCTAAGTAATTGTTTGCTAATGTCTTAATCGGTAAGAAAGCAGTATTAGGGTATACTTCGCAACCGTGACTGTGCGAAGTATATAAGTGTCAAAAAATTTTACAGTAAATACTGGTGTTCCCCTCAAATTGTCAATATTTTTTACAACATTTAAATAGACTGATTTTATCTTCTTTAATATTATGAGATTGTGAATTGGTATGAGTTTTGCTTTTTTATGTAATTCTAATTTGCAAATTGTAATTAAATTTCCATCTAAAATTTTCTGTTTGCAAACTGATATAGCTCATTACAAGTTATGAAAATATTAGGGGGAATTAAAATGTCAAAATTAGTCCAAGAAAGAATTGATTTTATAGATCTTCTACACGAATTTTTTATAAAAAAAACAGGGCATGGTGCTTATGCTTTTATATCAGTTGCAGATACCATGAATTTATTTGACAGGTTCTTAGATTCTGGTGAATCAGTCAATGGTTTTATTAAGCAATATGTGCGATGTGTGATTTAGCTTTCAATTTCATTTTTTATACTAAAATTAAAATTTGATTGTCTTCATTTCTGGAGTGCTAAAACATGTTTTAGCATGCGCAAAGATCTGCAATTTCAATGCTATAGTATTGAAGGTTTGGATTAAGACAGAATAGATGAAGGGCTTTGTTAAAAAACAAGTGAGTACCCAGTTATTAGAAACTGCTCATAATGAACCCTACGGATGGCTTATACATCACTTGTCGCCAGAAGCTCAGAACTCCTGATCTCGGGATTTATAATCAGACTATAAAAATCATGAGGAATATTTAACAACTAGTTGATAAAGCAGGATTATTACTGTTTTTGTAAATTTTCCCTCGCGACCAGGCAGCCCTTATTTTAAAAACAAACCTCATAATAAATTAAGCTCAGAAATCATATTTTAATAAATAATTTTACCATTCTGACTTAAAAACCTATAATTTTTAAGATTTTTAAAACTTTACAGCTCATTATTAGGAATTGCCGAGATCAGGAGTTCTGAAGGTAGGTTGGATGAGCGACAGCGTAATCCGACATTTTTTACAAAAAAGGATTGATTTGCGATTTAATGGCGAAAGGCGCTACCGTTTTTCCACCCTACGTGCTGTTGATTGGTAAACCTTATCTTCAATACTGAATTGAGAGAATATTTGGTATAGTGCAGGAAGATTGGTAGTTTATTTATTGCGAGTTGCCTAACCCTTTGCATTATTTCAATAATACTATAATGGATTATAAAATGTTAA
>CAYNRB010000043.1:0-18340 GCA_964399475.1 uncultured Methylomarinum sp. | reverse complement strand
TAACTATCAACCCTCAAATTGGATAATGGGTGGGTTATTTATTTCCAGTTGCCTAGGGATTGAACGGGAAGTTTAAGTTTGAATAATCCGTTTATTCATTTTCGGATTATCTAAGGATAGGGTTCTTAAAAACCTCATCAAATGGACAAGGCTTATGAATACCATAACCCTGTGCGTAATTAACACCTATTTCTGCCAATAACTTTAAAATAGCATCATTTTCAACAAATTCTGCAATGGTTTCCAGACCCATGACCTGACCAATTTGATTAATGGCTTCAACAAAAGCTTTGTCTATATTATCGTCCACGATATCTTTAACAAAAAAACCATCAATTTTCAGATAATCAATCGGTAAATCTTTAAGATAAGCAAATGAAGATAAACCACTGCCAAAATCATCCAAAGCAACTTTACATCCCCAAGATCGCAATTGTGATAAAAAAGAGGTTGCCTGATTCAAATTAGTAATTGCCGCTGTTTCTGTTACTTCAAAACAAAACATTTCAGCAGGAAAATCGGATTTTTCCAACAAACGACCAATACTATCTAGTAAATTTTCATCTGCCATTGTTGCACCCGATAGATTGATTGAAAATTTCAAATGCGCTGAAATCTTTTGTTTCTTTTTAAGTTCCTCTAATTTTTTAAATATATTATTCACGACCCAGCGATCTACGCTACCAATTAAATTAAATCGCTCCGCAGCGGGTAAAAAAGCACCTGGTGGTATTATATCCCCATTGACACCTATCATTCTTAACAAGACTTCATAATGCTCCGAAGGATTCTTGTCATCAGCACTAACAGGTTGAATGCGCTGCAAATACAATTCAAAACTATCCTCATCCAATGCAGCCTGTAAACGAGAAATCCAATGCATTTCCTGCTGATGCGCTGATGAGGCAGAAGCATTAAGTTCATGAAAATGCACCCGATTACGCCCCATTTCCTTTGCAACATAGCATGCGGCATCGGCAGCACTTAAAATTTCTGAGGCTTTAACTTCATCCCCAGTAATTTCGGCAATACCCACACTAACGCCTATTTTAAAAGAGTGTGTTTGCCAGGCAAAACGAAAATCTTCAACCGCCTGACGCAAATTATTGGCCACAGACAGTGCATGTTCAGCCTCACAACTTTCCAACAAAACACCAAATTCATCACCACCCAGACGAGCCAGTAAATCATTTTTACGAATCATTTTTTCCAAAGAAGCAGTGACCTGTTTTAGTAACTCATCCCCCGCATCATGTCCACAAGTATCATTGACCACTTTGAACTGATCCAGATCCAGATATAAGAGATGGTGTTTTAATTTATCCTTTCTAGCTTTAACCAACAATTCCTTCATGCTTATTTCAAATTGCCGACGATTTGGAAGACCCGTTAACGGATCATGATAAGCCTGCCAATTCAATTCAGCAGATAATGCTCTAGATTGAGTGACATTTCTAAAAACCAGTACCGCACCTAACAATTGCTGCTTTTCATCTATAATAGGAGCCACAGAATCTGTAATTGAAAAATGAACGCCAAAAGTACTTTTCAGAACATGATCAGTATCATTAGTTATAACCTTTTTTTTAGTGAGGGTTTGGTGCACGGGACATAAAATAGGGGCATGGGTTTTTTCATCCATTAACCTGAAAACCTGATCAATGGGTTCATGCAATGCATACGCTTCATTCACGCCCGTTAATGCTTCGGCCACAGAATTCATAGACAAAATTTTAGCTGATTCATCGGTTGTAATCACTGCATCTGCAATTGATTCCAAAGTGACTTGAGCTCTTTCCTTTTCGCGCGCCAACTGTTCTGACACTGCCTGGTTGGATTTCGATTGCTCAATCAGTTGTTTTTCCCGGTTTACTCCGGCACTCACATTTGTAATCTGTATTAAACAGAAACGTTGATGATTCTCCAATCGCAAAGGTTTAACCATTATTTGATGGTGTAAAGGTTTACCGTCACGATGAGAAAGTGGAAAGGGTTTGCGATTCAAATTATAGGAAATAAAAGAGGACATACCATTCTTCAACGCTGAGAAAATGGCTCGTTCTACGCTACTTTTTTTAATAGCAGGAAATATTTCAATTAATTTCTTTCCTAAAACCTCATTAACTTCAACACCACTGTATTTGCTAAACCACGGATTCCAATTCAGCATACAACCATTAGTATCGACAATGACAAGGCCTATTTCACTATCCAGAAATACATTTTCAAAAACTAAACCCTTGTTAATTAGTAGATTATCATTATCTAAAATTTGATTAACTTTCATTTTGAATAACTGATTATAAGCCTAAAAATGAATCAATATTGTTTTTAAATTTTTCAACAGAAGCCACATCCATCAAAAATGTTACATATCCCTGAATATTCTTTTCATCGACAGAAAACTGCATATTTAATAACAAAACAATGGCTTCTGTCTGTCCTTGCAATCCATCTTCTGAAAACACCTCTTGCAAAGTTCCATGAACAAACTCGGGTATTTCACCCCGCATTTCTTTTCCAAACATATCAGCCATACTACACAAACAGGCATTAAGAATGACATTACCAATTTCTGTCATTGCTTCTTGTTCCATCTCGGTCAAATCTTTCAATGTCATATCGTCCTGTTGCAAAACAGCACGAACTAATTCAAGGCTTTGATCTTCTGGAAATAATAATAAAGCATCGCCACCAAAAGCCCCTTCAAAATGCTGGTGAACCCCACTAACATCTGTTTTTGCTTTTGCAGCAATTATTTCAGTAGCAACTGAACGACTGACAAATTCGACGCCAGGTACACTGAGTTTAACTTCTTCATTAATCATTTCACTGAGAGAAGCTGCCGCTGAACCCATACCAATATTAAGCACTTCAGCCACGGCATCCACATAAAACTCATTAATAACCGCTTTTTTATCCGACATATTTTATGATTTTAGCTTCTGTAATGGGTTTAGGGATAAAATCTATTTTTAGTTCTTGTGCCTTTAGTTTAATTGAATTTTGTATATTAGCCGTTAAAAAGGCAATTTTCGCCAATGGAAATAAAGGCCTTAAAATAACTGCTGCTTCGCCTCCATCCATAATTGGCATATTGTAATCCAACAAAATTATATCCAACTCTCTATCTTTGGCTACCTCAATAGCTTCTTGTCCGTCGCCTGCTTCTACAATTTCCCAATCTGGATGCGCAGTCCCTATGATTTTTTTTAACATCATTCTAGACATTTTACTGTCATCAACAACCAAACATTTCATTTTTTATTCCTAGAAATTGTTAAACAAATATAGTTTAAAGGTAGCAGAGTTTTCAATTATTCCAATATTTTCCCTGTAAATCGCGAAAAGAACTGACCGCTACTGAATTTTCATTCATCTTGACAATCAAGGCGCCATTTTGCGCAGTGTTTAGGACTTTTGCATTAATTTTTTGATAGCGCTTCAATACTTGCTGATGAGGAAAAGAAAAACGATTGAGATAACCTGAAGGTATTAAAATGGTCTTTGGGTTTATTTGCTTTAAAAAAGCTAACGACGATGAGGTTTTACTGCCATGATGCGGTGCAATTAATATCTCACTCTCTAAATCTTGCACATTGTTAACCAGCCATTCCTCAGCCTCATATTCTATATCTCCTGTTAATAAAATGGCTTGCTGTTTTGTAGCTACTTTGAGCACACATGAATTATTGTTTTTACTAGAAAAAATGTTCTGAAAGGGTGAGAGAATTGAAAAATTGATTTGATCCCACTCCCATGATTGTCCCACCTGACATAGCTGAGGTGAATGTTGTTTTAAGGCATCAGGATCACTGGTCAGAATTTGTTTAACATGGCTCAGCCTGATAATAGAATTTGCACCACCAATATGATCATTATCAGCATGACTGATCAGTAAGGTATCCACAGTATCAATCCCCTTGCTCCTAAGAAAGGGAATAACTACCGATTGTCCCATATCACTCTTCTTAGAATACTTAGCCCCTGTATCAAAAATCAAAACATGGTTTTTAGTTTCTATCACTGCTGACAAACCCTGACCAACATCTAGTAAAGTCATCACAACTTCAGCAGATTCTGGTCTATTTTTATCTGTAAAGACTAAAGGCAACAGTAGAATCAAACCTAAGTGTCGAGCCGGTAATCCTTTGGGAGAAAACAATATTAATATGCCAGATATGCTAAGAAACAACACATATAATGGCGGTGCAGGAATTATCAAGGTTGCA
The DNA here is from genome assembly GCA_964399475.1 of uncultured Methylomarinum sp. Lineage (GTDB taxonomy): Bacteria > Pseudomonadota > Gammaproteobacteria > Methylococcales > Methylomonadaceae > QPIN01. The sequence goes on along the minus strand of CAYNRB010000043.1, from coordinate 14,108 downwards.
AATGATAATTCTGCCAATTCTGATAATACAAGCCATAATCCATCTAAAATATTATTGATCAAAGTGAACAGAAACTGACTTAATGCGGATGATACAAACAAGGATATTACCGCCAGAAGACATAAAGGCACAACCACTAAACTAATAACAGGCACCAATACAAAATTTGCTATCGGTGCAATGATAGAAATTTGCTGAAAATATAAAAGTAATAAAGGTGACAAACCTAATGCCGTAACCAAATGAATTTTCAGTGTACCCTGCCAATAACCCACTCGACTTAAACGTCCAGATATCACATAAATAATCAATCCTACGGCTAAAAAAGAAAGCCAGAATCCAGCAGATAAAACCGCTAATGGATCAAACAATAAAACGCAGATTAATGTCAGTGAAAGGGTATTGACTGGAGTAATGTTTCTTTTCCAGAGCAGACTAATCATAGCGATGGATAACATCAATAATGCACGCTGTGTGGGAATGGAAAAACCAGCCAGTGCTGAATAAAATAGAGCAATACTGATCGCAAAAATTGCGGCCAAATTGTGTGCTGAGCTAACTGACATCCTAATTCCAGCTGATAGAATCAAGAAATAACATAGACCAGAGATCAAACCAATATGCAATCCAGATATTGCCAACAAATGCACTGTACCCGTTTTTCTGAATACCTCCCATTGCTGTTCAGTTATTTCATCTCTTTTTCCAATGGTTAAAGCTTTAATAATGCCTAAATTCCTGGAATTTTCTAATACAATGCTTAATTTGTCTGAAATTTCCTGGCGAAGACTCAATAAACCTTTCCATTTTGTAGTGGTTTTTAACAACCTGGGTTGAGGTGTTTTTTTAATGTAGCCGGTCGCGCCAATATTTTGTACGAATAACCAGCGCTGATAATCAAATCCACCCGGATTAAAACGGCCATGCGGCCTCTTTAATTTAACAGTAAATTCCCATATTTGTCCGGCTTTAATGGTCTGCTGAGGGTAATACCAGCTTAAGCGAATTTTTTCAGGGAAATTAATTTTTGGCTGCTGCACTGCAAAATCAAAACGCACGACCTGAGAATTAGAACTTGGCAATCCGATAATCTGCCCTTGTACTTGAATCAATTGGCCTTGTTGAGTTTCTAATAACCTATTTGCCAAATTAATACTAGCAAAATAAATCGCCCAGACCACCCCAGCAACAAAAAACATCAGTCGCCAATAGCGAAAAAAAACACAGCAGAAAAACAAAAGGATCAGAACGAAATTCCAGAACGGTTCAGGTAATACAGAAAATTGTTGAACAACAATAATACCTAATGTAAATGACAAAACCGAATAAAACATAACAATAGTTCTCAAAAAACAAAACGATAGTTTCCGATACCCTAGAAATATAAGTATGTAGTATTACCGAAATATAACCTTGATTCCACTTTGTTACATCGAGGCTACGAAAGTGGGTACAGATTTTTAGGCAACTCTCATACCTCAGAAGAGTTATCAGTGTTTTGATTTCGCTCAACAAAAATCTACAGGCTTTCCAAAACCAGACTGTAGCCTTGATGTAGCGAAGCGGAATCAAGGTATACCGATATATAACCTTGATTCCACTTTGTTACATCAAGGCTACGATAATGGGTACAGGTTTTTAGGCAACCCTCATGCCTCAGAAGAGTTATCAGTGTTTTGATTTCGCTCAACAAAAATCTACAGGCTTTCCAAAACCAGACTGTAGCCTTGATGTAGCGAAGCGGAATCAAGGTATACCGATATATAACCTTGATTCCACTTTGTTACATCAAGGCTACGATAATGGGTACAGGTTTTTAGGCAACCCTCATGCCTCAGAAGAGTTTTCAATGTTTTGATTTCGCGCAACAAAAATCTGTAAGCCTTCTAGTACCAGATTATAAGTTTTATCAATATTAGTGGCTATTTCGCCATCTAACACTTTCAAACCCTCTAATATACTTCTGGCATCTGCAAAGCCTTTGTCTATTCCTTTAGTAATAATTTCAGAAAAAGCGAGTGCGGCATTTTCATCTGATAATTCAGGATTCTGTTTTTGATACTGTGAAAAAAAACCGGTACTTAATGAAACAATTCTATCGGCCGTGGCTTCTGGACTGACATCTAGCCCAGAAGCGATTGAATTTTGTAATGCATTTTCACCCAATTCGACTTCTAATTCTTTATTTATACCCTCTATTGCTGCTTTATAAAGTAAAGCTAGAGGTTCATTTCCCACACTAACATTCACTTCTAAATTAGCTTGAAGAATTGATTGATTAAACTGTTTCTTTACAGAGTTTATTGTAAACTTAGTTTCAATCCGATTGCTTTTCTGAGAAACAGCTGATTCCGTCTGGGGGCTTTTAGCATCAATACCATGCTTTTGATTTAATTCTTTAGAAGGCTGAATAAACCGAGGAGTTGTTGATAAACTTTCCATCATTGTGACCTTTAATTTTCTGGTTTCATCTTGTTAGCGGCTGATTCAACTAATACTAAAAGAAAATATTATGTAAATTTTTCTCAGACATAGCCTCTAAAAATATTTTCCAATTATTATAGAAAACTTTGGAGTTAAACCTGATAGACTAAAACAAATTTACCCACTCAAAAAAACCGAATCATGCCAAAAAAGCTATTAAAAAAATACATGCCTGATCCTGAAAAACTTAAACAGCAGAAAAGCCTTCAATTTTTGGGTGATCGGTTGCATGAACCCAATTTATGGCATTTAAATCGGCGTTCAGTTTCTCTAGCATTTGCAGTAGGTTTATTCGCCGCATGGATTCCGACTCCTGGACAAATGGCTATAGCGGCAGTCGCTGCTTTTTATTTTAGAGCTAATCTTCCCCTTTCTGTTGCCTTGGTCTGGGTTTCGAATCCCATTACCATGCCAGCCATGTTCTACTTTGCTTATCTTTTAGGTTTGTTTTTTATGGGGGACGCATCATCCAGTACGGGTATAGAATTTAATGTGGACAGCATTTTGGCTAATCTTGGTGAAATAGGCGGCCCTTTATTATTGGGATGTTTGGTTCTCGGTATTGTTTCGGCAATTCTCGGATATTTTGGAATTCAAATCTATTGGCGGTATTATGTAGGCAAGCAATGGAAACGGCGAAATAAACGAAAAACCAGCTAGACTTAATTAGGTTTTTGTGAATTTGTTGTCTTATTTGCCCGTCATAACGTTCTCTACTGTTTGGTGGACATAAAAGACTGTGTCCAGCCTACCATTGTATTGGTTTACAGATAAAAAAAGTACACTTTGGAGAGCTAAAACATATTTTAGCTCTCCAGAATTCATGCTTAATATTAATGATTGTTTCTTACCTCAACTTACCTGCCTTTTTACATTTCTACAATCAACCCATCGTCCATATACAAGACCTTATCCATTCTCTGAGCTAACTGTAAATCATGTGTCACTAACAAAAAACTTACTTGCAATTCCTGATTCAATTCTCGCATTAATTGATATATTTGCTCAGCTGTTTTACTGTCAAGGTTTCCGGTAGGTTCATCAGCCAGTACGCATTTAGGTCGATTGATTAATGCGCGAGCTACAGCAGCTCGCTGTCTTTCTCCACCGGATAGTTCACCTGGCTTATGTTCAAGTCTATGACCCAAACCTACTCTATCCAATAATTCAGCTGCTTGAATTCGCGCCTGTTTTACTGATTGTCCTGAAATTAAAACAGGCATTGCCACATTTTCTAAAATAGAAAACTCGCCTAACAAATGATGGAATTGATAAATGAAGCCTAAGGAACGATTTCTTAATTTACTTAGCTTAGCAGCATTAACTTTATTAAGATCTTCTCCATCCAGATTAACAACCCCTGAGGTTGGTTTTTCCAGCCCACCTAACAAATGTAACAGGGTACTTTTGCCTGAACCCGATGCGCCCATTATTGCAACACGCTCACCGGAATGGATTATTAAATCAACCCCTTTCAATACTTCAACATCCAATACACCTTGTTGATAGCGTTTGGTTATATTCTGGCATTGCAAAATCACTGAATCATTCATATCGTAATACCTCAGCTGGATTGACTCTTGATGCCTGCCAGGCTGGATATAAAGTTGCCACTAAAGATAAAATAAAAGAAATAGAAGCTATAAGATAAACATCATTCCAGACCAGTTTAGAAGGCACGTCACTAATGTAATAAACGTCAGCTGCCATAAACTGTAAGCCAAAAAAGTTTTCGATAGCAGGAATGATAGTTTCAATATTTAAAGCTAAAACCACACCGCCTACTGTACCCAATACAGTTCCAATCACCCCAATAATACTGCCCAGAACAATAAAAATACCCATGACCGACAAATTTGTTAATCCCTGTGTTTTTAAGATTGCTATATCCCCTCGCTTATCAGTAACAACCATGACTAAAGTTGAAACAATATTGAAAGCCGCAACTGCAACTATCAATAATAAAATAATGAACATCACCCGTTTTTCGGTTTTTATCGCTCTAAAAAAGTTGCTGTGCGCTTTTGTCCAGTCGCTGACGCTGTATTGGAAATATAAATCGTTGGCTAATGTACGGGTTATTTGTGGTGCATTGAACAAATCATCTAGCTTAAGTCTTAAACCTGTTACTGCATTTCCTAACCGAAATAATTTTGCCGCATCATCTATATGAATAATCGCCATATTTCGATCAAATTCATACATACCGACTCTAAAAATACCCACTACTGTAAAACGTTTTAATCGGGGTAAAATCCCAGCAGGTGTGGAATTAATCTGTGGACTAATCACGGTCACTTTATCGCCACTGATAACACCCAGATAATTAGCTAATTCAGCGCCTAAAACAATACCAAACTTTCCAGCAATTAAATCAGATAAGTCACCTATTTGCATTTTCTTGGCAACTTCTGAGACTTTATGTTCAAAACGGGGATCTATGCCCCGTAATAGTGTCCCGCTTACTCGTCTGCCAGCATTAACCATAACTTGCCCCCGAACAAACGGTGCTGAACCTATGACATGCGGCCTGTTAATAACTTTACTTTCCAGTTGTTGCCACTCTTGCAAGGTTCCATTTTTGCCGGTAATCGTGGTATGAGATGTCATGCCCAAAATACGCTCACGTAATTCTGCTTCAAATCCGTTCATGACTGAAAGTACCACTATCAAAGCGGTTACGCCTAAAGCAATACCCATAACGGAAGTCAGCGTAATAAAGGAAATAAATTGAGTGCGTTGTTTAGCACGCGTATAACGCATGCCAATAAAAATAGTTAAAGGCTTAAACATTAAGTAATTAGTTCTCTTTACAATTTGAACAAAAACCATACAAGCACAAGCTATGATCGGTTAGTTTATAGCCTAATTTTTCGGCAACTTGTTCCTGGTGTATTTCGATGACACTATCGGTAAACTCATCTACTTTGCCACATTTCATACAAACAATATGGTCATGATGACCGCCTAAATTTAATTCAAATACCGAATTACCCCCTTCAAAATGATGACGAGAAACCAGACCTGCCGTTTCAAATTGAGTTAATACTCGATACACAGTAGCCAGTCCAATTTCTTCACCCTCATTTAACAAGATTTTATAGACTTTCTCAGCAGATAAATGTCTATCACTGGTCTGCTTTTCCAATATTTCTAAAATCTTGACCCGTGGCAAGGTAACCTTTAAACCAGCGCTTCTTAAATCACTACTTTCCAATTAAAATTCTCCACTTGAACAAAAACGCTTCCCCAAATCTTTTCAACATAATTTCTTATACATCGTCCAATAACAATTTCAGAAAATGCCATTGCCCTTAATACATTTTAACAAGGTTGAGTTAGATTTTTTAGCGCAACGAAAAAACGTAACTCAACAACACATTAATTAATGAGAAATGTTGGATTACGTTATCACACATCGCTTGATAAGCTAACCCAACCTACAATCTAAGTAATTATTTGTTTAAATCTTAAACGTTAAGTAAACAATATTAGTAACTTACTCAACTAAATACTGATAAGTATCAACAAAAAAGAACTGCAATCAAATACGCACGAAATATATAAATCAATAAAAGAGTTAATTGTAACTTTTTTTACTCTAGATCGTTAACACTTTTATAGGATTATCTTTTAACTTACTGTATGATTTTATTATATTGGTCTATTCCGCCTCTCTGCATTTTTTAATTCATATTACACAAAAGACGCGTTTAAACATCGCCTCTTGAAATTTATCCTATTGTAGAAAATGAAAAAATTGATTCATGCCTTTATGCTGGTTTCTAGCATAGTACTGACTTCCTGCACCACTATCATGAATAATATCCCTGGGGTCTACTCTCTTGATATACAACAGGGAAACATTATCAATCAAGATATGATTGATCAACTTCGGCCTAAGATGAGCAAGCGACAGGTTTTATATATTTTAGGTTCCCCCATGCTGGTTGATGTGTTCCATGAACAACGCTGGGACTATATTTATTCAAAACAACCCGGCGGTGAATCTCGAGAACAAAAAAGACTAGCACTATTTTTTACTGAAGATAAACTTATTAGTATTCAAGGCGATTTTAGACCTAGCTCGTTACCCGTTACCCGACCTTCTAATGAAACCACTATCGAAGTACCCGAACGTGATTTAGACAAAACCTTATGGGAAAAAATCACTGGTCTTTTTAGTGATGATGGCCCTCAAAAACTTGAACCCGCTGATATTGATGAAAAGGAAGCTGCTCTTGAGGATGAAGCCAATGAAAAAATCAGTGCAAATGAGTAATTAGGCAACACGCAATAAATAACCCACCAATCTTGCTTGTCTTTTTGTCCGCCTTTGGCGTTGCCACTTCGGTTACATAGCTCGCTATGTGCCCTACGTAGCAACGCCAAAGGCAAACAAAAATACGTCGCAATATTGGTAGGTTATTTATTGCGCGTTACCTTAATGCCTACGCCTATTTATTTAAGACCGCATAAAGTCCAACATATTGGCGCTGCCAAATCTGTTGACTCGCTTCATATTGAGATAAAGAAGTAAAACTATATTGATATAGTTTGGCACGAATATATTTTGCTGGTTTATCATGAAAATGATTTTCTCCTAATAAGGATAATACTTGCGGCGAACCCTCCTGCAATTTAATTAGAAATTTATCAAACCAGAACCTTTGTTGTACTGAGCCAAGAGCTGCAAACCACATTTGCCAGTCTAGTCGGGGCTGATGAGGAATATTCCAGCTCAATGTCTGCTTTATATCTCCTGGTTTATATTTGAATTTATATTCAAACCATTGCACTGCATCATCTGAACCTTCAACGATAATTTCATTGCGTGTTCGGGTCATTACTGCAAAAGGGCCATAATTATTGATCACACCCACAGTAGAAGTTGACCTAAGTAAAGACTTTAAAACGCCATAGGTGGGCATATTGACATTATTCATCCAGATTTGTGTACCACAAACCAGCATAATCAAACTGCCCCAAATAGCGGCACAATAATGGGATGAACTAGTTGCAATCACTCTAGCCTGCTGAATTTTAGAATATAGACGATGACTAACAATTTTATTAAGATCTTTATCGTCAAATAAAAACAAACAAAGCAAAACTGTTAATAAATTAAAAAAGGTATAATTTCCGGTCAGTATAATACTGCCTTGCAGGACTATAAAACCTACACAGGCAATAAGCCGAAACTTTTTCGGCAGAAAAATAAAAAAAGGCAGGATTAATTCAATGGCAAAAACACCGCTCGCAGATATTTTATGAAACCAGCCAGGCAATTGATGAAGGTAGTAGGCTACCGGAGTAGGCAAAGGTTGAGTTTCATAGTGAAAGCTTAAGGCTGTCAGGTTAGCCCAGCTTGGATCACCACTGGCAATTTTGACGACACCACCCATAAACATAAATCGAGCCAACAACCAACGAAACGAGAGAATAATTATCCCAGAACCCCAGTTGAGAAATAGGCCTAAAAACCCGACTTCAAGCAGAAAATAATCCCATTGAAATGAGGTAAAGCCCTGCCCTGCTTTCACTATGGAAAGATACAGAAAATAACAAAAGACTAAGGAGTATTGTGGCAAGATATTAAGCAATAACAGAATCGCACAGACCATTCCTGCATAACAGACTGAAACCAACATGATATCCGATGCGTTAATCCAGAAAATTGTTGGAAATTGCCAAAATTTTTCTGCTGAATATATCTGTTCCATCAAAGCTAATCTGGAACTAATAGGCAAGATACCATTTTCACCGACCAGACCTTCGATTTGAACAGCCATGGAAGCAAATGCAAAAAAATATGTTAAAGCCAGTCCGCGTAAAAATAACCAACTAACTAAGACATAATCGGTACTATAACGGTTTAAAAATTCTTTTAAAATGATACGATTCCCCTCATAATCAATAAGATTATAATGATATGTCGAGCGGACTACAGTCCACTATGCAGATAAGGTGAATTTTAAAAGCAGACTAAAGTCCGCTCTACATTAACCTGATTTTCTTTAATGTTAATCCCATTAAACCACCTAACCCTTGATAATGACTGACCTTATTAGCGTTTCACTGGTAATGATAGGCTCACTATTACTACTAGTGAGTAACCGTTACCCAGCAGATACAATATTACTAGGGGCTTTAAGCCTATTGCTGATCAGTGGAATTCTTACTGCCAATGAAGCTTTAGCTGGATTCTCAAATCCTGGCATGGCCACTATTGCCATGCTTTATGTAGTAGTATCTGGTCTTCGTGAAACAGGGGCAATTGCTTGGCTTAGTCGTTTATTATTGGGCAAACCGAAAAACCTAGTCATTGCTCAAATTCGTTTATTATTACCGGCTGCCACCATCAGTATTTTTATCAATAATAGTCCGGTAGTTGCCATGTTTACCACGGCAGTCCAAGACTGGTGCAAGCGTAGCGGATTCAAGGCTTCGAACTTCCTATTACCATTAAGTTATGCCTCTATTTTAGGAGGAACCTGTTCTCTGATAGGCACTAGTACCAACCTGGTTGTCGATGGGCTTATGCGCCAATCAGGATTTTCTGGCTTCAAATTATTTGAATTAGCCGCTGTAGGTATCCCCATTACAATTGCCGGCTGCTTATACTTATTTATTGTTTCCCCTTATCTATTATCAAACAAATCAGGGGCGATTGAAAAATTTAACAATGTGCGTGAATATCTGGTGGAAATGTTAGTCGAACCGCATTGTGATTTGGCTGGCCAGACTATTAAAGAGGCAGGATTAAGAAATTTACCTGGATTATTTTTAATTGAAATAATCCGCCAGGGTGAAATATTTCCAGTTATTTCACATCATACAATAATCCAGAAAAATGACAGGCTAGTTTTTGCAGGTGCTGTTGAATCAGTTGTTGAACTAAGACGTATACGCGGACTGGTACTGGCTTCTGATCAGACTTTTAAACTGCAAGGCCAGGGTCACGAAAGACGTTTATTTGAAGCGGTTATTTCCGCAGACAATCCAGTGATAGGACTCAATCTACGCGAAGCTCGTTTCAGACATCGATACAATGCCGTTATCCTATCTATTGCCCGCAATGGTCAACGACTTAAAGGTAAAATCGGCGATAGCAAGCTTCAACCAGGAGACACTCTGTTACTGGAAGCGCAAAAAGGTTTTCTTTTCAAATTTCGAAATAGCCGTGACTTTTTGTTAATCAGCAGATTAGAAAATTCAAAAACAATACGCCATGACCGAGCCCATTGGTCTCTAGGAATCATCAGCATAATGATTCTGCTGATGATCACAGGCTACTTGAGCCTTTTACAATCAGCCATTTTAGCTGGATCCGCTATGTTAATCAGTGGTTGTGTTAAAATTGAAGATGCTAGACGCAGTATTGATTCTCAGGTATTACTGGTTATTGCCTGTGCTTTTGGCTTAGGTGCTGCCGTACAAAAAGTTGGACTTGCTGATCTTATTGCAGATCAAGCCCTGTTATTAGCTGGCGGAGATGCCTGGTTAATGCTGGCCTTAATCTATCTTGCAACCGTAGTACTGACTGAAACCATTACCAATAATGCAGCGGCTATTGTCATGTTTCCTATTGCCTTAAGTGTTTCAGAGAGTTTAGGTGTTAACACCGCACCTTTTGCAGTGGCCGTCATGATCGCTGCTTCTGCCAGCTTTGTAACACCAATAGGCTATCAGACTAATTTAATGGTTTTTGGTCCTGGGGGCTATAAGTTTATTGACTATGTAAAACTCGGGCTTCCACTCAGTTTATTAGTTGCAGCTCTTGCCTTGTGGATAATTCCACAAGTCTGGTTATTTTAAAACCAATATTTCTTACCAATTATTCAATACAGTGTATTGTCCACTGCAATACTACAAACCGCTATGAAACATAAATTAAAACATTTATTTTTTCTAATTTTTCTGCTGTTTTCAACTTCTAGTTATTGCGATGAAATAATATTTGATCAAGCCTTATTAAATCTGGATCCTTTCATTTCAACTTTTGAGGATGTCAATAGTGATTACAATGCTAATTCAGTCTTATCGCAATCATTCACTCCACAGACAGAAAAGCAGCAGTCCAATTTTGGATATTCCAGCTCCAGTCACTGGGTACGCGTAGAGATTAAATCGCCCAAAACAAAAAAAGTATTTCTAGAAATTGCCAATCCCAGGCTGGATACACTGGATTTTTATCTTTATGAATCAAATCAACTAATAAAGCAAATTAACACAGGCGATCAGCAACCTTTTTCCTCAAGACCCATTGCCCATCATAATTTTATTTTTCCTTTTGTTTTAGAAGCCAATAAATCCTATCGAGTACTGATTAAAGTTAAAGCCATCGAAAATCTTTTTTTACCGATACGCTTATGGAAAGAAACAGCGTTTTACCAACAACAAGCCATCAGTTCTTTTGTATTTGGTTTTTTTTACGGAACCCTCTGTTTAATAGTCATGATCAATCTATTGATTTATATTAATCTGAATGACAAACAATATTTACTGCTTTCATTATTTATCATATTCTTCGGCTTTAATCTTTTTGTTATCAATGGCTTGGCTAATCGTTTTTTATGGGGAGACCATATTTGGTGGGCCAAACACAGCCTGACTTTTTTTCAATCTATCGCCTTGTTTTTTGGTTTATTCTTTACCCGTTCATTTTTAGAGACCAAAATTCATGTCCCACGTATTGACCAGTATCTTTCTGGGCTAATCGGCTTCGCTGTTTTTACCGCCCTACTTTCCCTACTGGCCGAATACAAATGGAGCTTGTTTATTATGAGCAAACTATCCGTCATCGTACCTATAATAATCTTTTATACCGCTTATCGGTGTCTACGTAACGGTTATCTTCCCGCTCGCTATTTTTTAATCGCTTGGCATATATTTTTAATCGCCATGATTTCCTACGGATTAATGTTACAAAAATGGCTACCCAGTAATATGTATACGCAATACGGAATGCATGCCGGCTTAATCTGGGTTTCAGTCTGGCTATATCTAGCGTTACTCTATCGATTCAATCTTTTAAAGCAGCAAAAAGAAGATGCGCAATTCAATACCATTAATCAACATATCTACACGTTAAATTATCAAAAAAGAATAATGAAATCTATTTCACGTTTTGTACCCAATCAATTTTTAAAGTTACTGGATAAAGTAGATATTACCGATATTAAATACGGTGATGCCAAATTAAAAAACATGACCATCATGTTTGCTGATATCAGAAATTACACGACTATTTCTGAAGCCATGAAGCCCGAAGAAAACCTTGAATTTTTAAATTCTTACATGAAATTCATGCAACCCGTCATTGAAAGAAATCATGGTTTTATAGATAAATTTATTGGCGATGGAATTATGGCATTATTCTCTGAAACGGCTGATCATGCACTTCAAGCAGCCATTGAGATGCAACAACAGTTGACCCTTTTCAACGCCGAATGTCAGAAAAACAATAAAACAGAAATTAAAATCGGCATAGGCATTCATGGTGGTGATGTCATGCTAGGAACAGTAGGCTCAGATGATAGACTGGATACAACCGTTATTGGAAATGCAGTAAATTTAACCTCTCGACTGGAAGGCATGACCAAACAATTAGGCATTTCAATCATAATTTCCAGATATACCTATGAATCTCTGGTTAACCCTGGGTATTTTTCTATCACTAGACTCAAGGATGTCATAATCAGAGGTAAATCAGAGAGTGTTGAAATTTATCAGGTGCTGGTGCCTGAGATAGGAAAGGAGTGAAAGAAATAAAGCAGACTTTAGTCAGCAATAGGCTTCACTGTTGAGAATCCTCACTATTTATTGGATAGATTATAGCCATCTACAAAACGGTGGACAAAAAAACCTGTCCATACTACTTGACTAAGTTGCCGTAGGCATTGGATTTGTAATCGGTCTGACCACCTTCATTATCCTAAAATATCACAGACAGAGATGACAAAAACATTGGAAAAATAAGTCGATCGACCTTGAAGCGATGGATTACTCAATTTAGAACTCTCAGAGGGAAACTATTTCAGTTAATGCGCCCTCACTTGTACCAACAAAAAAGATGTCAAAAAAAGCAAATGACCTAACACCTTTTTTTGTTTTTGACAGTAACCGTAGGGAAAATAACGTAACCAAATATAAAGAACCTTATAAGCACCCAAGCATAATTACTTTAACATTTATTTTACTTGTCTTTTTTCCATCTTCTCGGCAATTGCTCCTGCATTATTCTACCTACAAGCTCCTGCCCTACTACACACCATTCCACTTAAAACTACTTACGACATTAAGGCATACGCTGAAATAAGCATCTATCTATTTCCTCACCAGGATGAACGAAAACCAAATACATGTAACGCACTTGCCCAAGCGGTATACCGTTTCTGTATACCCACGAAAAACATGGAAGGATAATTATCGACCCAAAGCACCTGTTAAAGCATAGAAAAATAGGCTGTAGAAAGTACCAAAAAAGCACTAAAAAACTACGCCATGATAATATGAAAAAAATCACAGGAAAGCCTAAGGAGCGAGGATTAAATAATATCCGAATTTTGACTTGTATTTTTGTCCGTCATCTGTGTTGTAGAAACAGTTACGTAGCCTGCTATGCGCCTGTTTCTACAACACAGATGACAAACAAAAATTCTGCGCCAAACTTTCGGATATTATTAAATCCTCGTTCCTAAGGGTTTTCAGAATTTTTATTTTCTATTTCTCTCAGTTTTCTTACATTAATAAAATTTCTTATAAAAGTTATTAATGCTACTACCGTAAAAAGCATCATCACTGATACCCTTAAAATACTTATTGTACTGTTTTTGTCTACCGCTCCTAGTGAGAGGTTTAAATAAGCCAATTAAAATTAAAATAGTCAGTAAAGCAACTACATGCGCAATGACTTTGTTCTCTTTTTTAAGCCCCCTATTTAACAAAAGCAATACAATACCTATAACAACAGGTATTAACGCTGTCGGTGATGGTGATTCCGAGCCGATATAACCCCAAGCTCCTAAACTAATTAAGACTATGGCGTTTAATAAACTTACTATGGAGTGAGGATTTAATAATATCCGAAAGTTTGGCGCAGGATTTTTGTTCGTCTTCAAGGCGTAGAAACGGGCGCATAGCGAGCTATGCAACTGTTTCTACAACGCAGAAGACGGACAAAAAGACAAGCCAAGATTCGGATATTATTAAATCCTCGCTCCTATGTGTGGTTTCATTTTTTTAAAGTTTTATATGATATATGTTGTGTCTTAAGCGTAAATTAAGAGCTGAAATTGTTAATAATAAAAAAACAGTTATTTGAAAATATTGAAATTTAACTTCCCTTTATATATGTAAACAAATGATTAATATTGGTTATTCTAGATAGTAATGTGCATTCGACTTCATTGTACTGTTTTTATGAAATGAAATGAAACCAAACCAATTTAATATTTGCAATATTTGAAGTTGATCGTAAAGGTCATGCTCAAATCAGAAGATCACTTTTGTATATTAACCGTACGGCTTTAATACATTGAGGATTCAGTTTTGAGAATAATTTGAATAGGAACTAATGATCCATTTCGACTATTCAAATAAACCAGAAAGCAAATCCCAAG